>CAMLEF010000254.1 GCA_946478675.1 uncultured Flavobacteriales bacterium
TGGAAGAAATAACCCAGCAGCGCCATGGAAACGCCGATCGCACGACTGGCACAGCTCGCCCGCGCCATCGGCATTCACCTGATCATCGCCACGCAGCGCCCGTCGGTCAACATCATCACCGGTACGATCAAAGCGAACTTCCCTTCGCGCATCGCGTTCCGCGTGACTTCCAAAATCGATTCGCGCACGATTCTCGACGCGGGCGGCGCAGAGCAGCTCATCGGAAAAGGCGACATGCTCTACTCCACCGGCAATGATCTCATTCGCCTGCAGTGTGCCTTCGTGGATACGCCCGAAGTGGAAAAGATCACCGCGTTTATCGGCGATCAGCGCGGCTACCCGGATGCGTTCCTGCTGCCCGAATATGTCGACGAAAACAGCGAAGCGAAACTGGAGATCGATGAAGGCGACCGCGATCCGCTCTTCGAAGAAGCTGCGCGCATTATCGTTCAGCACCAGCAGGGCTCGGCATCATTGCTGCAGCGCAAGCTGAAACTCGGTTACAATCGCGCCGGCCGCATCGTCGATCAGCTCGAAGCCGCCGGCATCATCGGACCGTTCGAAGGAAGCAAGGCGCGTGAAGTGCTGGTGAAAGACGTGCTGCTGCTCGAAGAAAAGCTGGGCGGTAAAAAAGATCTGCTGTAACAGTCGGCCGGTCGTCGGTCATTTGCAGACGACTGACAACCGACAACCGTCCGGCTTTTCTCTTTAGCACCAGACCTCTGCCCTACTGCAATTCACTGATTTTAACTCTCCCACGTTCCAATCTCCAACCTATTCATAACTTTGGAACGCTTTTTGGGTATCCCCCGTAAACAAAACACCCGAATCACATGAATACCTTGCGAAAACTCGCACTTGCGCTCCCAGCTACGATGTTGGCGGTTGTTTCTTTTGCACAACCCACCACGAAACAGGCCGACCCCAGCTACGATCCGAAAGCGAAAGTTATCCTTGACGACGTCAGCAAAACGGCGAAAGCCTATTCCACGATTACCGCAACGTTCAGCATCTCTACGAAAAAAGCGAACGGCCAGACCGATACGAAAAACGGATCTGTCGTAATGAAAAGCGGTAAGTATAAGATCGTGCTCGACAACCAGGTCGGCAACGCGGTGAAGAAAGAAGAATACTACAACGACGGCAAAACGACGTGGGTCTACAACGAGAAGGACAATGAAGTAACGATCGATTGCGCTCCTGCTCCCGGCACCGCAAAAAACAACAATTCGATTTCCCCGAACGATATTTTCACCATCCACGAAAAAGGTTTTAAATATCATTTCGTCAAAGAAGAAACCCAGAACGGAAAAGTGGTGCAGATCATCGAGCTCTTCCCTGAAAACCCGGCGAAGAAAAACTACCACACCGTTAAGCTGACGATCGACAAAGTGAAGAAGCAGATCATCCAGGTCGATTTCACCAATAACGATCAGTCGCATACGATCTACACGATCAAAACCTTTACGCCGAACCTGGAAGTGCCCGATGCAACGTTCCAGTTCGACCAGAAAGCGCGCCCGAAAGTCGAAGTGATCGATCTCCGCGATGCTTCCTGCGGCGGCACGAACTAAGAATTACGTAATTCTACCGAACGCCTCTCCACTCACGGAGGGGCGTTTTTTTTATAGTTTAATCGGGCGATTGATCGCAGGATTTCTCCCATTGGTCGAAACCAACACCTCAATGTTGATTTTCAGCGCGTATAAAATTGCAGGTCAATGGAAATAGTCCTACTTTTCAAATGGCAAACTGTTGTAAATCAATAACCTCTTTTATGATGCAGACCCGCAAAACATTTTCCCCGCAAGGGAAAGGATTCGTGATATTACTGCTGCTCCTGTTTTTCGGGGCCAAAAGCTACGCGCAGGTTTCTTCGCAAACCACGGGCAATGCGCGCGGCACCACGACGACTTTCCAGGTTACCGTTGCTTCGCAGGATGACATGGATGACCTGATCAGCCACTTCACCACGGATTACCATGAAAAGTTCAGCGCAGGCTCGGGCAACCTCGCTGACCAGACGGTAACTCTCACCTACAACAACGTCACCGATGAAGACGTGTTGCAGATCTTCCAGCGGATCGGCTATCCTGCCAGCTTTATCCGCAGCGGCTACAAGTACTTCATCGGCTCCGACGGGCACACGATGGTAAGCGAGCAAATCAAATAACAAACTAACCCGGCCAGACCAACCCCTCTACTGAAACGGTTACTATGAAAAGAATCTTTACACTGGTTACACTTCTTCTTTGTTCGGTGATTCCCGCTCTTGCGCAGGATGACTGCAACACTGCAACGGCTCTTACGGTCGGAACAAGCTGTAACCCGACGACATTCGACATCGACGGTTCCATTTATTCCGTCAGCTCCACTGCTCAGTCGCTCTGCACCGCATCAACCGATGTAGACGACGCGTGGTGCAGCTTTGTCGCTGTAGGTTCCTCGACCACGATCGAGTACACCAACACCACCCGTAATGCGCTGATCATTCTTTACAGCGGCACGTGCCCTGGTGCAATGACGCAGCTGGCCTGCACCAACAACGTTACGCAAGGAACCGAACAGATCGTTTACGCAACGACCGCAGGAACGACATACTACATCCGTGTCGACCGCATCGCAGGCGGGAACAACGCCTACATGAGCGGAACGATCTGCGTGTACGGTTCCGCACCGCCGCCTTCCAACGACGATCCCTGCTCGGCTACTTCGCTGACGGTAGGATCGAGCTGCTCTTACAGCACTTATACCACGGCCGGTGCAACGTCTACAACGGCAGGCTCTCCTCCTGCTCCCGGCTGCGCCAACTATCTCGGTGGTGACGTTTGGTTTACCGCAACCGTGCCCGCTTCGGGAAGCCTCGACTTCGACACGCAGACCGGTATTGTCCAGGATGGCGGCATGGCGGTTTATTCCGGTACCTGTGGCGCGCTCACGCTGCTCGCCTGCGACGACGACAACAGCTCCAACGGATTGATGCCTTATATCTCGTTGTCGTGCCTCACGCCGGGATCAACAGTTTATATCCGTTTCTGGGAATACGGCAACGACGTTTCGGGGTCCTTCGGCATTTGCGTAACGGATCCGAGCGCTTCTTCTGCCGCTCCTGCAAACGACGCTGCGTGCAATGCCATTTCGCTTTCTCTTGGTGTAACAACTACCGGCACAGTAACCGGCGCAACCGGATGTAACGAAGCCGCTTCACCGGGCTGCTGGACGAATGGCACGATGAACACGGTTTGGTATTCGGTCGTTTGCCCGGCTTCCGGACAGCTCAGCATCCGCACAGGCCTCGGCACGCTTACCAACACGCAGATCCAGGCGTTCTCCGGCACCTGCGGCTCACTGACTTCCATCGGTTGCAACAACGACGTTACGCTGTGCGGAAATACGCAGCAATGGTCGGAGCTCGTACTGACGGGCCTTACACCCGGGTCCACCTATTACGTCCGCGTGGATGGATACAATAGCCTCACCGGTGATTTTACCATTACCGCCATTGACGGCACCAGCACCTGGCCGATCGTTTACGGACAGGATTGTTCGGTTTCGCTTCCGGTTTGCGCGGTTTCATCAACCGTCGGAAACCCCGGCTTTATCGGCAGCGGTAACTACTGCGATTACCCGGGCAATTCCACCGGCTGTCCCGGCGGTTCCTGCATCTATGTCGGCGAACGTAACTCGGTTTGGTATACGCTTACCACCAACGCAGCCGGAACATTGAGCTTTACGCTTACGCCTAACTCGCCGGTCGACTTCGACTTCGCGCTTTACGACATTACCGGTAACGCATCGGCTTGTTCGCAGATCGCCGCCAACACCATTCTTCCGATTCGTTGCAGCTACTCGGGACTGATCGGCTCCGGCGCCACCGGCATGGGTTCAACGGGCACCGAAGCCTGCGACGGCACCGGCGGTACGCTCGACCAATGGACCAGTACGCTCGCTGTGACGGCGGGCCAGACCTTCCTCCTGCTGGTCAGTAACTACAGCACTTCATCATTCGTCGGCTTCAACATCAACTGGAACACTTCGCCGATCAACTACAGCGGCTCAACGACTTTGACCTGGACGGGTGCCGTCAGCACTGACTGGAATAACACGGCGAATTGGGGCGGCTGCAGCATTCCCGATTGTACGAAAGACGTGCTCATCTTCTCCGGCCCGACCAACCAGCCGGTAATCCCGACCGGCACGACTGTGAATTGCAAAAGTATCACGATCCAGGGCGGTTCTTCCGTAACGCTGAACGGCACCGCGCAGCTCAATGTCTGCGGCGATTTCATCAACAATGGAACTTTCACCGCTGCGGCCACCTCAACCGTTGCTTTCACCGGAACAGGCACGCAAAACGTCAATGGTAACAACAGCGGAACCAACGCTTTCGGCAACTTCACCGTTACGAAAACTGCAGGCTCCGTCGTGCTCAACCAGAACACCGACATGAAGGGTACACTCACGATCTCCAACGGAACGAGCGTGCTCAACATCAACGGCAAATACGTGAAAGTCGGTGGCAACTTCACCAACGTCAACGGCAGCACCACGATCACCGGCGCTGCGGGAAGCACCGTCGAATTCAACGGCAGCAGCGCGCAAACTTACAACCAGGGCTCAACGACGCTGACGCTGAACAACGTGATCATGAACCACACGGGCACGGGTGTAACGGCCAACACGAACATGGTGCTCGGCACTTCCGGGGTGCTGACGCTCACCCAGGGCAAGATCATCACGAACGCCAATGAAGTGCAGGTAACGAATACCGCTTCAGGCGCCTGCTCCGCAGGTAACACGACCAGCTTCGTGCAGGGCAACCTCCGTCGTTACATCACCGGTTCCACCGCTTACGATTTCCCGGTGGGCCACGCCACGAAAGGTTACCAGCGCGCGAACATCACGTTCACCACGGCAACCACCATTCCGCAGCTGCTCGCCTACTTCACTTCCTGGCCGAGCGTGCCGACCGGACCCGCCGCCAACGAGTGCCCGAACAATACCTACAACGTACTTCCCGCGCTCGACAACGGTTACTGGACGATCACCGCATCGGCTAACGCTACCTCGGGCAACTACAACGTCACGCTGTACAGCACGAACTACACGAACTCTGCCGGCGCTGCAGGATGGACGGTGATGAAAGCCAATACCGGCGCCGGTCCGTGGAGCCTGAACGGTACCTGTGCCGCCAGCACTGCCTCGACGACGATCCGCACGGGCCTCAACGGCTTCTCCGCCTTTGCCGTTGCTCAATCCGCGACGCCACTGCCGATCGAACTGCTTTCGTTCACCGGAACGGCCGAAGCCGATTTCAACCATCTCGAATGGAGCACGGCCACGGAAACCAACAACGACTACTTCACGCTCGAACGTTCTACCGACGGCATCACGTTCAATGAAGTAGGACGCGTCGTCGGTTCGGGAACAACGTCGCAGCTGCACAACTATTCCTTCAACGACATGGAACCGGGCGAAGGCGTGAATTATTATCGCCTGAAACAAACCGACTTCAACGGCCTGTCGACGTACTCGCAGCTCGTAACGCTGGAATTCCACCGCGGCCACATGGTCGTTTCTAACGTGCGCCCGAACCCGACCAGCGGAACAGTTGATTTCGATTTCGCATCGCCGGAAGAAACGGAGATCCATTTCATCATCACCGACATTACCGGCCGCATCGTGAAAGACGAGCGCCGCATGGTCAAAGCCGGTGTGACCACAATCAACACGCTGATCCCCGACGAAGGCGCCGGCGTGTATTCGCTGAAAGTGATCGAAGAATCCCACGGCTTCATTTCCGTCAGCAGGATCGTGAAGTATTAAAATCAAAACACAACTTTTGAAAGGCCCGGCAACCACCGGGCTTTTTTTTCGCCTTATCATTGCGAAAACAACCGCACCGCGACGGTCATTGCAGCATTCTCCGTCCTTCTCCCGGGCTTCGCCGCAGGGGGAATAAATTCATCGGCCAAACGTTATATTTGTATCCTATCCATTTCCGCTTGAAACTTAAAGCACTTATTACCCTACTGCTCCTGTCGCTGACAGTTCACAGTTTTGCGCAGCTTACCGTGAACGCCGGCAATAACACCCAGATCTGCCCGGGAAGCTCTTACACACTCGGCGGAACTCCCACAGCAAGCGGCGGAACAGCACCGTACACCTACGCGTGGTCACCGTCCAACAACATCAGCAGCACCACGGCCTCCAACCCGATCGCCACACCGACCGTACCCACGTGGTACTACGTGACCGTGACCGACGCAGCCGGCAACTCCGCTTATGATTCCGTCGGCGTCGACATCAACCCGATGTACCTCTACAATGCCGGGCAGGACACCGACATCTGCATCGACGCAACAGTTACGCTGGGCAGCCCGTACAACAGCACCAACGGCGGCGTCACGTATCTCTGGACGCCTTCCACCGACCTCGACAACCCAACACTTCCGAACCCGACCTCCAGCACCACCGCGACCATCACGTACTCCGTACTGATCAGTTCGCCGAGCTGCCCGAGCAAATCGTCCGACATCAAGGTGACCGTGCATGAACTTCCCGTAGTCGACGCGTGCTGCTACACCGTGATCCACGAAGGACAAACCGCCACGCTTTCTGCAACGGGCGCGACATTCTACAACTGGGGCGGCGGCAACGGCAACGACATTTCCAATACCTACGGCAATCCCACCACAGTAGAACCGGTCGTTACGACGCAGTACGTGCTCTACGGAATGGATCAATACGGTTGCGCCGGCTGGGACACGGTGACGGTGGAAGTCATTCCCGACAGCTCGCTGCAATTCTACAATACCTTTTCACCCAACAACGACGGCATCAACGATTTCTTCTACATCGGCAAC
>CAMLEF010000255.1 GCA_946478675.1 uncultured Flavobacteriales bacterium
TTCTGGATAGCTTTTTCCGTTGCAGCCTTCGCACAAACGACCCGCATTACCGGCAAGATCTACAGTGCCGAGACGAATGAAGCGATGCCGTTCGTTACCGTGATCGGTGTAGGGACTACGCAGGGGACGGTTTCCGATATCGACGGGAATTATTCGATTACGATCACAGGTGCCGTGGATTCCATCAGGGCTACTTACGTCGGTTATCTTTCGACGACGGTTGCGGTGAAAACAGGAGCGACGCAGGTGATCAACATCGGGCTCAAGCCGAATACGCTGGAGCTAAATGTCGTTGAGATCCGCCCGGGAGAAAATCCTGCGGTGACCATCCTGAAGCAGGTGTGGGCGCACAAGCCGGAGAACGACAAGGAGAAGCTCAGCTATTACCAGTACGAAGCGTACAACAAGCTCGAGTTCGATCTCAATAACATCGATCCGAAAATGCAGAAGCGAAAGGTGATGCAACCCGTGCAATTCATCTTCGACCGCATCGACTCCACGAATCCCAGTGAAAAACCGAACCTGCCGCTTTTCTTCAGCGAATCGATCTCCGATTTCTATTACCGGAAAGATCCGAAAACGCAGAAAGAAGTCATCAAAGGCTCGAAGGTTTCCGGCGTGGAAGATGCCAGCGTCGCGCAGTTCACCGGCGACATGTACCAGAACGTAAACATCTACGACAACAATATTCTCGTCTTCGGAAAAACGTTCGTCAGCCCGATCTCCAGCAACGGCACCGCTTATTACAAATATTATCTCGTCGACAGCATGGTGATCGACGGCCATTGGTGTCACCAGATTCAATTCAAGCCGCGACGAAAGCAGGAATTGCTGTTCATCGGCAACGTCTGGATCGCGGATACTTCGTTTGCGGTAAAACGCATCGAGATGAACATTGTCGACGACGCGAACATCAACTACGTGAATTCGTTTTACGTCATCCAGGAATACGACAATGCCTGCGGTGCATGGATGATGACGAAAGAGCGCGTGATCGCCGATTTTTCGATGGCGCAAAAGACGATGGGTTTCTACGGAAGAAAAACCGTTTCGTACAAGAACATCATCATCAACCAGCCGAAGGATGAAGATTTTTATTCGCGAACGGATAACCTGGTCGTCGAGCCCGGCGCTGAAAAACGCGATTCCGCCTTCTGGGCCAATGCGCGTCACGATTCGCTTACGCATACCGAACAGGGCATTTACAACATGGTCGATTCGGTGCAGCAATTGCCGATCTATAAAACCTGGGAGACGATCGTGCTGACGGCGTACACCGGTTACAAAACGATTGGCCCGGTGGAATACGGTCCGTGGTACAAGACACTCAGCTTTAATCCTGTCGAAGGGCCGCGCGTGCGTGTGGGCGGCCGCACGAGCAACGATTTCAGTCGCTGGCTCGAATTGAGCGGTTACGCGGCGTACGGTTTCAAAGACCAGGAATTCAAATACGGCTTCGGCTTTAAAACGTTCATCACGAAAAAACCGCGGCAGCTCACCGGCGTCAATTACAAGAACGATCTTGAAATTCTCGGCCTGAGCAATAACCAGTTCACGTCGGACAACATCATGGCGACGATTTTCCGCCGCAGCCCGTTCAGCAATTTCACGCGCGTCGAGCAATACGAATGGTGGTACGAGCGCGACCTGTTCACCGGGTTGAATGCGAAACTTTCATTGGTGAACCGCAATATGTATCCCATCGGCGACCAGGGTTATGTGCGCCCGGTTTCCGACAGCACGTTCGAATCGGTGCCGCGCATTTCCACGAGTGAGATACGGCTGAACGTACGTTTCGCGTACAATGAAAAATACGTCGAGAGCGTTTTTTCGCGCGTGAGTGTCGGTACGAAATTCCCGATCGTGCAGGTGCAGTACGTTGCCGGTTTGAAAGGCGTGTTCAACAGCAGCTACAGCTATCACCGTCTCAGCATCAACGTCGACGACCGCATTCGTTTCGGCCCGCTCGGTTATCTCAACTATAACCTCGAAGCCGGCAAAACCTGGGGCGTCGTGCCGTACCCGCTGATGGTGCTGCACCCGGGCAATGAAACGTATGTCTACGACTGGTCCGCGTTCAACATGATGAACTATTACGAGTTCGCCAGCGACCAGTACGCGCAGGCCACGCTCATTCATCACTTCGACGGATTTTTCCTGAATCACATTCCGCTGATGCGACAGCTGAAGTGGCGCGAGATCGCGATGTTCAAATGGCTCGTGGGAAGCGTCGAGAAACGCAACCGGCAGGAGCTCATTTTCCCGTCGACGCTTTACACGCTCAATCACGGCCCGTACATGGAAGTCGGAGCAGGACTGGAAAACATTTTCCGTTTCTTCCGAGTCGATTGTTTCTGGCGGTTGAGCTACCTCGATCATCCGAATGTTTCACCCATCGGCGTGCGCGTTTCGATCCAGGTCATTTTCTAAAATATGCCAATATGCCGGTTCGCTAATGTGCCGATACGATTTCGTCAATATCTTCGTAAGGCATTTGCATATTGACCCATTAGCACATTAGCAAATTCATGAGGCTCGGCGCAGACAACATCTTCAAGAAATACAAAAGCCGCACGGTGGTGAACGGCGTTTCAGTTCACGTCGACCAGGGAGAGATCGTGGGATTGCTCGGTCCGAACGGCGCTGGAAAAACCACTTCGTTTTACATGATCGTGGGAATGATCAAGCCGAACAGCGGCCGCATTTACCTCGACGATCGCGACATTACCACGGAGCCGATGTATCGTCGCGCGCAGCTGGGAATCGGTTATCTCGCGCAGGAAGCGTCGGTGTTCCGCAAGCTTAGCGTGGAAGATAATATCCGTTCGGTACTCGAGATGCGCAAGCTGCCGAAAGCGGAGCAGGAAGCGAAAGTGGAAAGCTTGCTCGACGAGTTCGGCCTGCAGCACATCCGCACGAACATGGGCGATTCGCTTTCCGGTGGAGAACGCCGCCGCACGGAGATCGCCCGCGCGCTCGCTACCGATCCGAACTTCATCCTGCTCGACGAGCCCTTCGCCGGCGTCGACCCGATCGCGGTGGAAGATATCCAGTCGGTGGTTGCAAGCCTGAAAAAGAAAAACATCGGCATTCTCATCACCGACCACAACGTGCACGAAACGCTGTCGATCACCGATCGTGCTTACCTGCTCTTCGAAGGAAAAATCCTGAAAGCCGGAACAGCGGAAGAACTGGCCGCGGACGAGCAGGTGAGGAGAGTGTATCTCGGAAAGAATTTCGAATTGCGCAGGCCGGCATGATCGTCAGGCTGAGTAGCCGGAGGCGTACCGAAGCCTGACGAGCAAGCCGGTGTTAAAAATAAACCCCGAAAGTTTCTGGCTTTCGGGGTTTTCTTTTTTTTAGAAAAGCTATTTCGCAGAAGTTGCCGTTCTCTTCTTGAATTCCGTTACTCCCGCCTTCAGGTATTTTGCATAAGGTTCAACGTCGGTATAGCCGTAAGCGGAATCGTTCAACATTTTTTCGTTGTGGTCGAGCAATACATAGAGCGGTTGCGAATTCGAACCGTAACGGTCGATCTGCATCTGGCTCCATTTGTTTCCCCAGGTTTTAATCTTGACGCCATCTTTAGTTACGTATTTCAGGTTTTCGGGAAGCTCTTTTTTGTCGTCGCAATAAAGAGAGACAACAACATAATCGCTGGACAGTTGGTTCAGCACGGAAGGATCGGGCCATACATTGTCTTCCATGCGGCGGCAGTTCGCGCAGTTGTAGCCGGTGAAATCGACAAACAGCGGCTTGCCTGTTTTCTTCGCATACGCAAGCGCCAGGTCATAATCGTGGAAGCAGCTCAGATTAAGCGGGCAATGCTCCGGATCGACGCCTTCCGGCAGTTCTTCTTTGGCTGCGGTAGTAGTGTGTCCTGAACCGGAGAAGAATGCTACGTTTTCGCTGTAATAAGACGGCGGAAGTATCCCGCTCAGCATTCGCACCGGAGCGCCCCATAATCCGGGAACGAGATAGACGACGAATGCAAATGAGAGAATTGCGAACACTGTGCGCGGAACGGAAATGTGCGGCAGATCGCTGTCGTGCGAAAACTTCAGCTTGCCGAGCAAATAAAATCCAATCAGCGAGAAGCAGACAACCCAAACGGCCAGGAAAATTTCACGGGTGAGGATTCCCCAGTGATAGGAAAGGTCAACGTTGGAAAGGAATTTCAATGCGAGGGCGAATTCGAGCAGGCCCATGACGACTTTCACGGAGTTAAGCCAGCCGCCGGATTTCGGGAGTGAGCTCAGCCAGCCGGGGAACATTGCGAATAAGGCAAAAGGCAAGGCAAGCGCAATGGAGAAACCGAGCATGACGAACAGCGGTCCTGTAATGCCGATCTGCAGCGCCTGCACCAACGCGGTGCCCACGATCGGGCCAGTGCAGGAAAACGACACCAGCGAAAGTGTAAATGCCATGAAGAAGATACCCAGCAATCCCCCGCGGTCGGAGGCTTGGTCGATGCGATTGACGAACCTGGAAGGAAGCGTGAGCTCGAACGCACCGAGGAATGATGCGCCGAAGACGACAAAGACAATAAAGAAAACGAGATTGAACCAGATGTTTGCCGAAAGCTGGTTGAGCGTTTGAGCGTCGCCTGAGACAAGTGTTACGAGCAACCCGAGCGAAACATAAATACCAATGATCGACAATGCATAAATGAGCGCATCACGGATGCCTTTGCGGCGGTTCTTCGCGCGTTTAGTGAAGAAGCTCACCGTCATCGGGATCATCGGGAATACACACGGAGTCAGCAAAGCAAGCAGGCCCCCGCCGAAGCCGCCGAAAAATGCGCCCCATACAGAAGTTTCTTTGGGCCCGGATTTTTTTTCGGATGTGCTCGTTTGCACATGTGAAGTATCGCTTTGGGTAATGGTTGTCTGATTCGTGTCGGGAGACGTCATCGCTGCCGTGCCGGTGCTGCCGGTAGAACTTGTCGGTGCTATAATTCCGGTGCTGCCTGTTGATCCGGTAGATCCTGTAGCGCCTGTGCTTCCTGTTGCACCCGTCGCGCCGGGCGTTCCGCTGCAGGTGCTTCCATCAATGGTAAACTCAAACGGAAACGGCGGAAAGAAAGGAAAGCAACCCTTATCGTTACACACCATGCCATCGATCGTTCCTTTTACTTTGAACGACTTCTTTGAGACAACCTTGATGCGTTGACGGAAGGTAGCCTCATTCGCAAAAGAACGAACGATAACTCCGGGGCCGAAAACGGGTTCTTCCTTCTCCGTGGGTTTAGGCTCAATTGTTTTACCGATACGTTCATAATCGGAAGACGAATCCCAGTTAAAAGCAGTAGGAAGCGGGCCTTCACCTGAAGGATCAGGAATCTGCGAGTAGAGATGATATCCGTCGTCGATCGTAGCCTTAAAGACCAGTTCGTATTCGCAATCACTGATTTTCTTGGTGGAATAAGTCCATTTACAATGCAGATCCATCTTTTGTGAAAACACAATTCCGGGAGTCAACAGCACCAGCAGGAAAAGCAGGAATTTGCGAATGGGGGAGAGAGGGTTGGTCATAACGAATAAAAAAAATCGGTCACTTGAGCTTTCCCAAATTTAAGGGTAATACTCAAATGACCGACTATGTGTCAATTTCAGCCTATGATCGGCTAAAAAATGCTAAGGCTCGATCGTGATCGTGAAGTCCTCGTCGTCCGGAGGAAGAATTTCGCCGTCGCGGAAAAGCATGTAGTTCACCATGCATTTAACGGAGAAAGGCTTGTCTTCTTTGTAGCTGATGTGCTGTACGTATTGCACCTGGCCTTCAAGGCAGTTCACCTCCATGCCCATTTCATTCTGGTAGAAGGACGAACGCTTGCCGGTTTCTTTCGGTGCGCCGACCACATCATACGAAGGGCTGGGATCGAATTCGATGTTCGTCGCCATCGGGCCATCCTGCCCGGCCATGGATTGCGAATACATTTTCCATCCGCCGGGAATGTCGGCTGTGAAATGGATGTCGGCTTCGCCGGTGCCGGTATGGATCACAAAAGCGCTCCATTTAGCCTGGACGGCATTACCTGAAGTTCGAAAGCCGAGGAGAGTTCCGGCGACGATAATAGCAGTCAGTACCGCTGACAAGCGGCTGACCATGCGGGAGTTAGTCATGGTGTGAGGTTGTGTGTACGTGCGATTTGGGGTCGGCAGGGTGTGGCTGCCTTTAGCCCAAAGTTATAGTTTTAACGGGAGGATTGTTAATAAGTTTCAATAACTCCCGGAATTTCGACTAAAATGGGGAATCAGGTCACGATCTCGGTAATGCGGTGGATGGGGATGCCTGCGCCACTTTTAAGGATGATGCGAAGGTCAGTTACCGCCCAGATTGTCGTTTCCACCACCTTGGGTCCTTCCGAATCGACAAAAACAATGCGCACTTTGTTGTGATCGACGTTGCCCAATACCAGGGCCCGGTCGAGCTCTGCGCGGCGAAGTCGGATCGCATCCGGTGTGGACAATACCTCTGAAGAGGGAAAATGAAGTTCTCCCAACTGTTCCTTCTGGATCAGCGTGGGTGCTTGCGTAGTTGTGCTCATGGGAGTGCGTGTGTTATGTGAAATAACTACGGGGTGTGTTTCAAACCTAATTTACGAAAGGGATGATAAAAAGTTAACTCCGGGCATATGTTTTTTACAAACAGCACACCGCGCTCCACCATTTACGGTGAGGAAGGAGAAGTTACGCTGCAGAAAGCTGGGCCTGGATCGTCCGCAGGAGCTCGACCGACAGATCGCCGTGGATCATCACCCCCGTCTCGGCGATCTCCTCCAGCCCGGTCTCGCGCTCGAGGACGATCAGCGCGCCGTGGCCGTCCCGTGACAGTGCCGCGGCGGCCGCGGCGACCTG
>CAMLEF010000256.1 GCA_946478675.1 uncultured Flavobacteriales bacterium
TCCGGCGGAACAGGAACATTCGTTTATTCCTGGACGCCGGGAAATTTCTCTTCGGCAAACGTGAGCAATGTCGCCGCAGGAAATTATGCTGTAACCGTGACCGACCAGAACGGTTGTACCGGAACGGCAACGGTAACGGTCGGCAATTCCGGCGCACCATCGCTCGCATTGGTTTCATCGGCAAACGTCAGCTGCAACGGCGGATCGGACGGCGCTGCGGTGATGAATGGTTCCGGCGGAACGGGAACACTCGTTTATTCCTGGTCACCTTCCGGCGGAACGAATGCAGGTGCATCGAATCTTTCTGCGAATACGTACACGTGCACCGTGACGGATGTGAACGGTTGTTTCGCCACGCAAACTGTTTCCATCACGCAACCGAATGCGATGGCTGCAACGCTGACGACGACGAACGTGTCCTGCAACAACGGATCCGATGGAAGCGCATCGCTTGCGGTTACCGGTGGAACGGGCGCATACAGTTATGCCTGGTCGCCGGCTGGTGGAAATAATGCGAACGCGAATAATCTTCCCGCAGGAAATTATACCTGCACGATCACCGATGCGAACGGCTGCACACTTTTGCAAAATATCGCGATCACGCAATCTCCGGCGATTACAGCTTCCATCAGCGGAACCGATGCGACCTGCTTCGGAATGACCAATGCAACAGCAACAGTGGTTGCGAATGGCGGAACAGGTTTGCTCTCGTATGCATGGACACCGTCGGGAGGCAACAATTCGAATGCGAATAATCTTGCCGCAGGAAATTACACCTGCACGATCACCGATGCGAACGGTTGCACGCAGACGCAAAGCCTCGCGCTCACGCAGCCGCCGGCGATTTCAATCACGACAACTTCCACCGATGCGCATTGCAATCTTTCCGACGGCGCTGCAATTGCATCGGCTAATGGCGGAACCGGTTCCTTCAGCTACAGCTGGCTGCCTTCGGGAAGCGGCGCGACGATCACCAATATCGCTGCAGGCAGTTACACGGCAATTGTTACCGATCAAAACGGCTGCAGCGATTCAGCGGTTGTCGCAGTCAATACATTGCCCGGCGTCAACGCATCATTGGCGACTGCAACGAACATCAGTTGCTTCGGCGCATCCGACGGCAGCATCAGCATCAACGCAGTCAATGGAAATCCGGCTTACACCTATTCATGGACGCCGAACGTGAGCACGTCTTCCGTTGCGAATGCGCTGCCCGCAGGAAATTACCAGGTCGTTGTCGCAGATGCCGACGGCTGCACGTCGACGGTGACGGTGAATCTTGTTCAGCCGGCGCAGCTGCTTGCGGGATTGAATACGGTTGCGCAAAGCATTTGCCCGGGACAATCGTTGCAACTCACGGCGACACCTTCGGGCGGAACGGCTGCGTATTCCGTGACGTGGAATCCCGGCAATCTTCCCGGCAACCCGGTGATCACGCCGGCTGCTGCTGCAATGTATTCTGTTACGGTCACCGATGCGCACGGATGTACGGCGAATGATTCGGTGCAGATCGGCATCTATCCTGCGCCGCTTGCGCAATTCACCAGCAATGTGCAGCAGGGATGCGCACCGGTGTGTGTTGATTTTGCCGATGCGTCATCGGTGAATGCGCCTTCGATGATTACCACGTGGAGCTGGGATTTCGGTGACGGCAACACCGCGCCGGAACAATCGCCGCAGCATTGTTACAACACGCCCGGACAGTATAACGTTTCGCTGATCGTAACGACGGGCGACGGTTGTAAAGACACGATGCTTTTATCGCCGGCGGTGAATATTTTCGCTGTACCGATAGCCGCATTCAGCTGGTCGCCGCAGCCGGTGACGATCTTCGAGCCTACGGTTTCATTCACGGATCAATCCATCGGCGCCGCATCGTGGCAGTGGAGCTTCGGGGATGTCGCGCATTCTTCTTCGATCTTGCAGGATCCTTCGTTCACTTACCCGGAACCGAACTGCTATACGGCGGAATTGGTAGTGACGAGCATCAACGGTTGCACGGACACGACGCTGCAGGAGATCTGCGTGGAGCCGGAAGTCGAATTGTACGTTCCGAATGCGTTCACCCCGAACGGCGATGGCCGCAATGATTTTTTCCTGCCGGTAGGTGAAGGCATCGACTGGAATACGTTTCACATGATGATCTTCGATCGCTGGGGCAATTTGATTTACGAGACGAACGACATCGGCAAACCCTGGGACGGCCGGGCGAACGGGGGCGCGGATATGGCGCAAACCGACGTTTATGTGTGGAAAATCGACGTGCGGGATATCAATTCCGGTACACATTATCTCTCGGGACATGTCAGCCTGGTCCGGTAAAGCTTGTAAACTCCTTGTAAAACAAGCAGTTCTGTTGCGGTGTAACTATTTGGTAACCGGGGAATTAACAAATTCTGAATTTCTCCACAATTCGACTGGCGACCTTGCCCGGCGGACGGGAACGCCGTATTTTTGCACCCGTAGCCCGATGCTGATCACCTACAGGCGGAGTGACGCCGAAACCAGTACCGGGTTGATAATTCTCAGTTCCCTCACCATCAAATGAAAAAACTTTTACTCGCGACCCTGGCGCTGGGCTCAGCTACTATTGTCTCCGCGCAATGCACCGAACTCTTCTTTTCCGAAATCGTGGAAGGAAGCGGTAACAACAAAGCAATCGAGGTTTACAACCCGACTCCGAATCCCGTTTCGCTTTCCAACTACCGTATCGTGCGTTATTCCAACGGCTCGACTGTCGGCACCGACAGCCTCCAGCTCAGCGGAACGGTTGCCGCGCATGATGTTTGGGTGGTGACGAACGGACAAACGACTTCCGCTCCGAACTCCCCGGCCTGCGATACCGCGCTTCAGAATATGGCCGACCAGCTCGGCGGCGTTTATCCCGATCCGCTGTACCAGAACGGTGACGACGCGATCTGCCTCGTGCGTGTTGCTCCTTATGCGATCATCGACATCTTCGGCAAGATCGGCGAAGACCCGGGCAGCAGCTGGAGCGACGTATTCCCGTATACCGACGCGCAGGGTTCCTGGTGGACGAAAGATCACACGCTGATCCGCAAATCCGTTGTCACCGGCGGCGTTACTTCCAACCCGACCGCGTTCAACGTTACTACCGAATGGGATTCGCTTCCGAAGGATAACTGGACGAACCTGGGCGTTCACAACTCGACCTGCAACACCAGCGGCATTTTCGAATCGGCACAGAAAAACGTGAAGCTTTCCGCTTACCCGAACCCGACCGAAGGCATCGTTACGCTGAATGCACCGGTGGCTGTCGTTTCTGTTGAAGTGTACAACGCGCTCGGCGAAAAAGTTCTTTCCCGCAGCTACGGCCGCAACGAACAAACCACGCTCGATCTCTCCGGCATGCAAACCGGTTTCTACGTGGTACGTGCACGACTGATCAACGGTCAACAGACGGTTACAAAGGTCAGCTTGAATTAAGTTGTTAAGCCGGGAGTTCGGAGCTTTGAGTATTCTCCGAACTCCCGGCTCCCGACTCCTGATTTCCAATTTCTTTCAATGTATCAAGGCATGAAACGAGCAAGTCTGCTTCTCCTGTTTCTGATCGCCTCGCTGTCTGCTTTTGCCCAGCAAACCGTGAGCGGAACTGTGCGCGATGCTGCAACCGGCGAAGGCCTGATCGGCGCCATCGTGATGGTGGATGGCAAAGTTTCGGCCAGCAGCGATATCAACGGTCATTACCAGCTGACGCTTGGTGACGGAACGTATCTCCTGTCGGTAAAATTCATCGGCTACACCGCGGATTCTGTGAAGATCAAAGTCGCAGGAAAACCGGTGACGCTCGATTTCAATTGCAACGGCCGGCAGATGAAAGAAGTTTCGATCGTTGCCGACGTGGCGATCGACCGCAAAACTCCTGTCGCATTTTCAACGATCAACGAAGCGCGTATTCATGAAGAAGCGGGCAGCCGCGACCTCACCATGATGCTCAACTCGACACCGGGCGCTTATGCGACGGAGCAGGGGGGAGGCGCGGGTGATTCGCGCATCAGCATTCGCGGCGCGGACCAGCGTAACGTGGGCGTGATGGTCGACGGCGTTCCGATGAACGACATGGAAACCGGCCAGGTCTACTGGAGCAACTGGGACGGTCTTACCGATGCGACGCGTACCATGCAGGTGCAGCGCGGCCTCGGCGCCTCACGACTTGCCATTCCTTCCGTTGGTGGAACGATCAACATCCTGACGCGCGGCATCGACGAGAAGCAGAGCTTTTACGTGCGCACGGATTTCGGCAACAACTACATGTACAAGATGACGGTCAGCTTCAACTCCGGCGAGTTCGGAAAAGGCTGGGGCGTCACCGGCGCTGCATCCCGCCGCACCGGCAACGGCTGGGTGTCGCAAACGTGGGATGACCAGTGGGCGTATTTCTTCAAGGTGCAGAAGCGCTTCAAAAAACATTTGCTGACGTTCGGCGTCAACGGCGCACCGCAGCAGCACGGCCAGCGTTACGACCGCATGCCGATTGCCGTTTATAATTACGATTACGCGCACAAGCTCTTCTCGAAAAATAATGGCGACGCTTCCCCCGCGTATGTCGACAGCCTGACGAACGCCAACCTCCTTACCGGCGGATACACGACGCTTTACCAGGGCGAGCGCGGCATGCAATACAACCCGAACTGGGGCATCATCAATTATTCCGATGGCGAGGGCAAGCTCAACCAGGACATCAACTTCTATCACAAGCCGCTCTTCAACCTCTCGTGGTTCTGGTCGGCGAACGATAAACTTTCCATTTCTTCCGTGGCGTACTGCTCGATCGGTTATGGCGGCGGCACCAATTTCAACTCCACGCCGAACCGTGATACGCTGACGGGGCAATTCCTGCTCACGAACGCGTACAATTCGAACTCCACGCTGATCGATCCGCTTTACAGCGCAACGGAGCACAAATCTTCGAAAGTGCTGCTTGCCTCGATGAACAACCACATCTGGGTCGGCAACTTTACGTCGGCGACCTGGCGCGTGAACGACAAGCTGACGATGCTCTTCGGCGCGGACAGCCGTTATTACAAAGGCTCGCATTACCGCATGGTGTACGACCTCATCGGCGGCGATTATTTCATCGACAACAGCGACAAGAACCAGCCGAACGGCGCGGGCAACCTGCAGTATGCGGTCAAGCGCAAAGGCGACAAAGTCGGTTACTACAACGACAGCTACGTGAACTGGTACGGCTTGTTTGCGCAGGCGGAATATTCGGCCACCCGCTGGAGCGCCTTCGTGACGCTGACCGGTTCTGAAACGCAATACCAGCGCGTCGATCATTTCAAGAAACGCGACGTGGTGCTCGAAGACGGCACGGTGGTCCCGATGGCGGTCGGCTACAACGAAGTTTATTTCTACAACGGCAGCGATCATGCACTCGCTCAGAACAACGCGGTGCTCACGTATCACGGCGACACGCTCGTGATCGACAATCCTTCCGGCCCGAATGATACGATCGTCGGCGCAACGGCTTATGCATGGAACAGCGACAAAGCGCGCACGGCAACGACGGTGAAGAAAACGTTCCCGGGCTTTACGCTGAAGACGGGCGCGAACTACAACCTGACGGAACATTACAACGTGTTCATGAACATCGGTTACATGCGCATGGCGCCGCGTTTCAATACGGTGTTCGATAACAACAACAAAGAGTATCCCGGTTCGGAACCGCAGATCGTGATGGCGGCAGAGCTCGGCATCGGCGCGCGTTACCCGCATTTCGCCGCGAACTTCAACGCATATTATACCAACTGGAAAAACAAGCCGCCGACATCATCTCCGACCGTTTCGATTGCCGGTGATCCGTACACGTACGACATGACGGGATTGAATACGCTGCTGAAAGGAATCGAGCTCGATGCCGCGTGGAAGCCGTTCAAGAAATTGTCGTTCGAAGCGCTGGCTTCTTTCGGCGACTGGACGTATCATTCTTCCGGCACGGCGTATCTCTACGATGCGAACTATATACTGGCGGATTCCGTCAACTACAGCGCGCATGGCGTTCACCTCGGCGACGCGGCGCAGACACAGCTCGGCGGTTCGCTGCGCTGGGAGCCGATCCCTTACCTCTACATCAAGCCGCGTTACACGTTCTTCGCGCGCAACTACGCCAACTTCGATCCGATCGTGCTGACGCCGGTATACAACGGTTCGCACGTGCAGGTCGGCGACAACCGCGATAAAGATTCCTGGCAGATGCCGTCGTACGGGCTGCTCGATATTTTCGCGGGATATGAATTGCGCGAAGTCATCAACAAAGAAGCGAACCGCCAGATCCGTGTCGGCTTCAATCTTTCGGTGACGAACGTGCTCAATACCTTCTACGTCAGCGATGCAATTAACGGAGCAAACTTCGACGCAACTTCCGCGTTGGTCTACATGGGCCTCGGCAGAAGATGGACCGTCGGCATGAGCTTCGCATTCTAAGATACGCCAGCTGCGTTCCTGCAAACGCAGTCGACAACCACCAAAACCTCGTCCGGGCAGGCGGATGAAAAAGGAACCAATGAAACGAATTCTCACCGCGTTGTTCTGTGTTGCGGGCCTCTACCTGGCTGCTCAGACCACGCTTCCGACCTCGTGGAGCTTCACGACCACCACTTTTCCCAATGGATGGACGGCTTCCGGCAACACTTATTACACAGGCTCCGGCAACACGCCCCCGGCCTGTAAATTTGACGGTACCGGCGATTGGGTACAGATCTATTTCGCAGGCGCTCCCGGCCCGCTGACGTATTACATTGCCGGCAACAGCTTTGCGGGCGGTACGTTCGACGTGCAGGAATCGGTGAACGGCACCACGTGGACCACGCTGCACTCGTTCAACGACGTAA
>CAMLEF010000257.1 GCA_946478675.1 uncultured Flavobacteriales bacterium
CCTGGCTCAGGACCGCCCGGTGGGCCCAACCCACTTACCAATTTTTGGAAGGAAAAAAAACCCCCCCCGCCGGGGCGGCCCTGGTTGTGCAACCCAGGCCCGCCCCTCCGGGGCTCCGACATTTCATGATTCTCTCTATTGCTAAGTGTGTCGTCCCTCCGGGACTGCGACGCATCTCGGGAACTCTGCGCGCATCTGTGTAATCTGCGACTATACCCGCACGCCGAATACACACACGTCATCCACCTGCGCGTGATCGCCTTTCCATTGGATGAATTCATCGTCGAGCTTTCGGCCGAGCTGCTGCATCGGAAGCGAAGAATGTTCTCCCAGCAGCTCCTTGAAACGGCGATACATCAGTTTCTTTCCATTGGCGCCGCCGAACTGGTCGGGATAACCGTCGGAGAACGCGATGATCGTGTCGCCGGATGCGATCGCGAACGTTTGCTGCGTAAACGGTTTCTCCGCCTCGTGCACACCGACGGGTTGCTTGTCGGGAGCAAGTTCCGTGAGCGTTCCGTTGCGGAAAATGTAGAGCGGGTTGTTGGCGCCGGCGTACGTGAGCTGACCGTTTTCCGGATCGAGGCAGCAGAGCGAAAGGTCCATGCCGTCGCGTGCGAAGGTGTCGCCGGCCTTGCGTGCGCGGTTGAGTGATTGTACGACCTGCGTGCGCATTTCATTGAGCATCGCGGCGGGTGAGGTGATGCCTTTCTCGTCGATAATTTCATTCAGCAGCGTCATGCCGAGCATGCTCATGAAGCCACCCGGAACGCCGTGCCCCGTGCAATCGACCACCGCGAAGAACCGCAAGCCGTTGCGTTCGCCCGTCCAGTAGAAATCGCCGCTCACGATATCGCGCGGATGGAAGAGCACGAAATGTTCCGGGAAAAGTTGTGCGAGCACGTTCTCCGCCGGCAGCATCGCCACCTGGATGTTGCGCGCGTAGTTGATGCTGTCGGTGATCTCCTGGTTTTTCTCTTCGAGAATTTTTTTCTGCTCGGTGATCACGTGGTTCGCTTTCTGCTTGAGTCGGTAGCTGCGCCAGATGAAAAACGCGAGCGTGAGCATCAGCAGGAAGGCGAGGAAAACGCTGGCGAGAATGATCTTCTGCTGGCGATCGTGTGCGGCGCGTTGTGCATCCTCTTTTGCTTTCGCTTCCTGCTCGGCGGCTTTCTCTTTGTCGAAACGATGTTGCAGCAACAGCTCCGTGCGCCGCTTCGTGTTTTCTTCGGATTTCAGCGAATCGGAAAACGTACGGTATACGCGCGAGTAGAAGAGCGACGTTTTGAAATCGCCTTTCTGCTCATACGCTTCCGACAGCACATCGGCAATCACCATTTGTAATCCCGGAAGTCCGAGCGCTTTCGCAGTTTCATAAGCGCCGCTTCCTTCGCGGATGGCTTCGTCGGTTTTGCCGAGCTTCAACAAGGTTCGCACGAGGTGACGTCGTGTCTCCGCCTGCTGCTGTTGATCACCGACAGTATCCCAAAGGCTCAACGCTTCGCGCAGCTGTTTTTCAGACGCGACATAGTTGCCTTCGTCGTAATCGATCGTGCCGTTGATGCGCAGCGCCCAGGCTTCATGGTTCGGGTAGTTGTACTGGTGGGCCATCTCCATGGCGCGCAGGGCGAGGCGTCGCGCTTCAGCGGTGTCGTCCTGGCTTTCGTGGATCTCGGCCTGCGTGAGCAGCGCGTAGCAGGTGCGGTTGAAATCACCGATCTGCATGGAGAGCGAAATACTTTTGTTGAGATAGCTGATCGCGCTGTCCATCTCATTTTGCTTCTGGTAAATTTCGCTCATGCCGCCGTAGATGAACGCGGTGTTGTGCTTGTCGTTTTTCTTCTCGGCGATGTCGAGCGCATGCAGGTATGTTTCAATCGCTTTCGGATAATTGAAGAGATTGGAATACGCATCCGCCATCGTGCCGAGACTTCCGGCGACAATATTCATCTCACCAGCGGCTTCGGCAATCTTCACCGCCTGCTCGTGGTAACGGATCGAGTTGTTGAAGTCACCGCGCATGTGGTAGCTGTTGCCGAGCGAACTGAGACAAAATGCCTGCCGGTAGTTGTCGCCGGTTCTTTGCGCGATGGCCAGCGCTTTGCGGTAATACATTTCCGCCGTGTCGATCTTCGTCGAGAACAAATACGTGTCGCCGATCGTGCTCAGGCTGGCTGCAACATTTTTGTCGTCGTGCTGCCGCTCGTAGATGTGCAGCGCTTTCTCGAGAAAGGTGAGCGCGGTGTCGTTGATGCCCTGGAGGCGATACACGTTGCCGATGGCGGAATAGGCCTGCGCGATGGAAGAAGAATCGTGTGCGACGTTGGCGATGGAAAGGCTCTGGCGATAAAAGGTAAGGGCCGTGTCGTACGAATCGAGGTAGTAATAGCTGAGCCCTTTGCGGTGGAGCGCGTCGGCTTTTCCTTTCGGATCGTTGATCTTCAAAGCGAGCTGGTAAGCCTGGTTCCCGTATTCGCGCGTTTTGTACGGATCGACGCCTTTGTATTCGAAAGCGAGCGCATTCAGCACCTGCATCCGCGAACGGTCGTCTCTGGTTTGCTTCAGGACTTTCTCCAGCGAATCGATCGCGGTATTCTGCGCGAAAAAATTTGCCGGGAACAGCAGGAGGGAAAACAGCAGCAGGAGCGGGGAACGCATTGAATCAAATGTAGAAGCTAGGATTCAATTATTCAAGAAGTGCAGGTGAGGATTAATCCCGGTTGCCTAACTTACGTTTGAAGAATCATCGCACTTGAACAAGAGGCGTAATAACGGGATCCGAATAAGCACTGCGAAATGTGCCGTTCTTCTTATGCTTATATGGAAGACGATTGCTATTCCACTGGCAGCGCAACAGGAATATTCCGATTGGGAATTTTCGGGCCAGGGCAGTATTCATGCTCCTGTTTTCGCTAAGCCGGAGATTGGCGAGGAGAAACTGCAATGTCATCCGGCTGCGGGATGGAATTTCAGGCTGGCTTGCCGGTTAGCCGCATTCAATCATTGGGAGATCGCCGGTTTCTTTGGCCGCGGCACGACGCCGTTCTGGTGCAAAGTGGATGTGCGCACTTCGAGCTATCCGCAGCTTCGCGAAGATTGGAAAGCGAACTTTTATTTTATTCATCCGTATTTGTCATTCGGACTGCACGTAAATTATTTTCTACCGGGGTACAGGAAGCTGACAGTGTCGTTGAGCAACCGGTTTTACGTTAGTGCAGATTCACGCGGCAGTATTCAAAGTTTTGACAGAGCTACCATGAAAAGCATGTTGGTCTTTGAAGTGCTGACCACGACTACCAGCCGGTATTTCTGCCCGGAAGTGGATTTAGCTTATGCTGCACCGGTATTTAAGAATTATCCCTCCTGGAATTACGAAGTGATGTTGTCTCTTGCGCCGGTGAAAGTATTGGCAGGCGGCTATGATTTTTTCCCGGATTACCCGGATGGCTCGCTTGGATATTTCAAGCTGCAGCAATCCTACCTCGGCATCGGAATAAAATACCGGCGCGCAAAAAGCGAGACAAAATAAAAATGAAAAAGCTCCAGCAACCAGCGAACCGGAAGTTGGAGCTTTTTCATTTTTGAAAGAACCGCTACCGCGCCTTCTCCCACGAAAAGAAATTCTTCACCGGCTTCCAGTGGCCATTCTCCCAATGATACAGCGTGGCGCCGCCGTTGCCGCAGTTCGCGCCGCACTGGAATGAAACGTTGACGATCGCGTAGGTGCCGTCTTTCGAGAAGACCGGTGCCGACACTTCGTAAAAACCGGTTTTGTGGGAAGCGAAATAATTCGTCCACGCCTTCGCCGATTTCTTCGGGCTGAGCGCTTGTGAAGGAACAGCAGAAGACGGAACGATCACCGCCCCGCTGATGGAATCTTTCGACCAGGTGTGCGGCTTGTAATTTTTCAGCTGGGCCGCCATGTATTCCGCATCGGCAGCGGTGAGGCCCGGCACGTCTTTCAATCCCGCAAGCAGCATCGAATCCGATTCCGCATCGTAATAAATATGCGCCATCACGGAATCACGCAGCAGGAAAGTAGAGTCGCCGGCATTCGAATTGACGAGTGCGGCTTTCAGCAAGGATTCGCGGGATTGTGCGAAAGCAATGGTTGCGAGCAGGAGAAGGGTCAGCGTAAAAAGCCGTTTCATGGAGTTCGAATGTTTGAGCGAATGTACAAAACACAATTCGTGTGTCGTTACGAAATGATCAGTCGTTGTTGAAGCCCGCTCCTTGCGCGGCAATCCAGGCGCTTTTCCTCTGTAGGGAATATTACTGTTAAGCGAGAAGACTCATGGCGTGCAGTTTTCCTTCGGCCTGTTCGCCATTCATTACGCAGTTTCAGCAGCTCATCCCGGAAAAGCCGCCGTTGCCTCATTCAGGCTGGAATTGTAATAAAAAGTTTAGGAATCGTAATTATTCGATTATACATTTGATTTAAACCAAAACTTACAATCATGAAAAAGATTATTTATTCTTTACTTGTATGTTGTTTGTTGACAGCCGTCCCAGCTCTTGCGCAAAATGGCACCTGGTATTTCGGTGCCGCGGGCGGTATGTCGTTTTCTCCTTCGGGCACCGCTCCGGCTCCGGGCTCGGTAATTTCACAGAGTGAAGGATGCGCCAGCATCGTGGATGCCAGTAACAACGTCGTGATGTATACCGACGGCGTGAGCATCTGGAACGGTAACCATGTGCCGCAGGGCATCACGCTCAGTGGCCATCCGTCGTCCACACAAAACGTAGTCATCGTTCCGATCCCCGGGACCGATTGCAACCGTTATTTCATTTTTACGGTCAATGCCGCTGAGACCAACTACCAGGGCACGGGCGGCAACGGCAAAGGTTTTCGTGTGTCGCTGGCTACCGTAACGGGTGTTGCGCCGGCCACCACGGTAACGATCATCCCGGCCAACCTCAACATCAACATGCTTTCGGGTGTTTATGCGAATGATCTTTGCTCCGAGAAGCTGTGCGCAGTTTCCGACGGCAGCGGCGGTTATTGGGTAGCGACCCACGGCATCGGCCTTTACAGCGGCTGGTCGGGCGGAAGCTACACCGGCCCGATCAACACCGGCGGCGAAGGTAATTTTTACGCGGTGCACGTAACGACGGCGAACAACACCATCCCGCTGCTCGCGTCTTCACTTGTCGTGACGAATTTCACCAGCGGCCAGCACCGCTCCACCACCATCGGCGGCGGCCATTACGACGGACAGGGACAGATGAAATTCAACAGCGCGGGCAATCGTGTTGCGCTCGCGAAAACGTCATCGCAGGAATTGCAGCTCTACGATTTCAATGCCGGCACCGGTGCGTTCTCCAACCAGATGATCATGTTCCCGTTCTCGTCAACGAACGACGGCATCAGCTACGGCATTGAATTTTCCATGTCGGGAAATTTCCTGTACGAGACCAACACGTTCTTCCATTGCTCGATCAACCAGTTTGATCTTTCGCTCGGTACGGCGGCTGCGATCAGCGCGTCACGCGTCGTGCTCGCGAATTCGCCGAACTACAACAGCAGCGATTATTATTTCGGCGCCCTGCAGATGGGCCCTGACGGCAGAGTTTATGCAGCGGGCCTCAACAAGACTGCGCTCGACGTGGTGAATTCGCCCGACCTGCTTGCCTGCAATTATGTTGGCGCCGGCGCACCCATCGCGGGCACGTGCAAACTTGGACTGCCGAGCGTATTGCTGCACAGCCCCTGCGAAGGCAACTATTACACGGAATGCGCGTGCCAGGCCCACACGAATGTAGAGCTCGCTTATCCTGTCGACGGCACCGGAGCAAGCGCGGTGATGCTGACGCTCAACAGCGGCTCGACGGTGAAGAAGCTGAAAATTACGCTCGTGAATTTCACGCAGCCGGTGAAAGTCGGTTGCCAGCTCTGCAATGCCCCGGTCACGAACACGTACGGCACGATCACGAACACGCCGATCGTCGCAGGACAAATGCCTTCGCTCACGCCTGCAACGAACCCGGGCTTCACGACGTTCTCGCGCGAGATCATCTGGACGTACCCGATCCCGCAAACTATCAGCCAGAACGTGCTGCTCAACCTGCAATTCCCGCCGGTCAACACGGGCTGCACGAACGTGATCAATTACTGCCTGAAAGTGGAATACATTGATGAGAACTGCCAGGTGTGCGAGCAGGCGATCTATGTTGTCGGTTCCAGCAACGGCAACCCGCCGGCGAAACTGCAGAATGAGCAGTCGTCCGACATTGAGCCCGGTCAGCCGGTGAAAGCTTCGCCCGATGCGTACATGCACGTGTTCCCGAATCCTGCATCGGCTACGGTGACGGTACAGCTTCCCGGCGCAACGGAAAGCGGCAAGCTCCAGGTGTACAACAGCGTGGGTGAGCTCGTGCTCGAGCAGAGCGTTTCCGGAACTTCCGGCACGTTCGATACGAGCAGCCTGCCCGACGGATTTTATACCGTGCGCTACGCCGGTGGCGGCAACCAGTACGTGAACACGCTGGTGATCCAGAAATAGGAGAGGAGTAAATTCAAAAGAGAATCCCAACGAACCAGGTTCCGGTCATTTGCCGGGGCCTGGTTTTGCTTTTGATTACGCGTGCATTTCGTTGTAAAAACGCTGGAGGTCGCGTGCGTTGTGAACGGCTTCGCCCATCGTGTTGTTGAAATACGCGTACACTGTTTTGCCGTCTTCCGTCATGCCGCGCGCGAACTCGGCATGCTCACGAAGAAAATCGCCGGAATAAGTGCCGCGGTATCTTCCGTTCTCGCCGTGAAAGC
>CAMLEF010000258.1 GCA_946478675.1 uncultured Flavobacteriales bacterium
CGTTTTTTTACTCTTGCGTGATGGACTGCGTTTTCAGCTGCGCGATCATCGCTTTACGGATCGCTGCGAAATCTTCCGTCTTGAGCGAAGCACCGCCAATGAGCCCGCCATCCACGTCGGGACAGCCAAAGATCGTTGCGGCATTCGAAGCATTGCAGCTGCCGCCGTAAAGGATCGAAACATTTTCAGCGACCGCAATGCCGTATTTCTTCAACAGCAAGCCGCGGATGAACGCGTGCATTTCCTGCACCTGCTCCGGCGTTGCGTTCAAACCCGTGCCGATCGCCCAAACGGGTTCGTAAGCGATCACCGTCATGGCGACCTGTGCCGCGCTGAAATGAAATAACGTTTTTTCGAGCTGCGCCTGGATCGTCTCGAAATGTTTGCCGCTTTCACGTTGCGCTTTCGTTTCGCCGATGCAGAAGATCGGGCGAAGGCCGTGGCCGATGGCGGTTTTCAGTTTCGCCAGCAGGAGCTCGTCCGTTTCGTTGAAATACTGGCGGCGCTCGGAGTGGCCGATGATGACATAATGCGCGCTGCAGGAAATGATCATCGGAACGGAAACTTCACCGGTGAAGGCGCCGGAAATTTCGTGGTGGCAATTCTGCGCAGCGATGCTGATGCCGTCGGTGCCGTCGGTGGCGCGTGATACGGCGGTGAGGAACGGGAAAGCAGGAGCGAGGATCGTCAGCAGTTCCGGGTGGTGTTCCCGGCTGACCATATCCGCAACTTCGGTGCCGAGCAGCAACGCTTCTCCGTAGGTCTTGTTCATCTTCCAGTTGCCGGCGACGATTTTCTTTCTCATGTTGAATTAGTTTGGAGTCGGGAGTTAAGAGTTCGGAGCCAGGAGTACGAATACTCCGAACTCCAGACTCTAAACTCCTAACTCAATCGTACTCGTGGGTCGAGGATGGCGTAAGTGATATCGACGATAATGTTGATCAGCACGAAGCAGGTGGAGAAGACGAGCGCGCTGCCCATCACCACGGGAAGATCGTAATTGAAGAGCGCCTCTACGACAGCGTTGCCGATGCCTTTCCAGTCGAAGACCGCTTCCACGAATGCCGCGCCGGCCATCAATCCCGCGAACCAGCCGGAAATGGCGGTGATCACCGGGTTGAGCGCATTCTTCAGCGCATGCTTGACGATGACTTTCACGTTGCCGAGACCTTTGGCGCGCGCCGTGCGGATGTAGTCGAGTGATAACACTTCGAGCATCGAGCTGCGCGTGAGCTGGATGATGAGCGCGAGCGGACGAATGCCGAGTGTGAGCGCAGGAAGAATAAGGTTCTTCAGCATGAGCTCGCTTTCGCCGGTGTATTCGTTCATCCGGTAAAGGCTGCCGATGTTTTTCAGTCCCGTGTAATCGCGCCAGAGATAACCGAAGAGCCACGAGATGATCAGCGCGGTGAAGAACGACGGCGCCGCCATGCCCAAAGTAGAAATGACGGAGACAAAACGGTCCCAGAAAGAATTTTTATAAAGTGCGGTAATGATCCCTAACGCAATGCCGATGATCGAAGCGAAGATGATCGACGTCAATGCCAGCACGACGGTTTCCGGCAATGCATCTTCGATCAGGTCCCAGACCGGCCGGCCGCTGATGTACGAGCGTCGCAGGTAAGGCGTTTTCAGCACCACGGTTTTTCCGCCGCCGATGCTGAAGAGCTGCGTCGGGTGACCGTATTTCTCCGGGTTCAGGTAAATGCGGCTGGCGCTGTCGGCAGGATTCGTTTTGTGCACGGAGATCACCGACAGGTCGTTCAGGAACATGAAATACTGCTGGTGAAGCGGAAGGTCGAGGTTCAGGTCCTGGCGGATGCGCTTGAGTGATTCTTCATCGGAACGCTGCCCCATTTTCATTCGCGCCGGGTCGCCCGGGAGCACGTTGAAAAGCAGGAAAATGGTCGTGAGCACCCCGAACAAAACGAGGAAACCGTAGATGATCCGCTTGAGAATGAATTTTATCACCGGGAGTTAGTTCCTGGATTTCTCCATGGCTTCGTTGTACGTCGGGAAATCGTTGTAATGCCACATGGCGATCACGGTGCCGTCTTTCAGCATGACAAGACCGGGGTTGGAGCGGATCACGGTTTTGAGCGCGGTGCCGTCGACGGTGAGCATCGGGTATTGCGCGCCGGTTTCTTTCCGGAACGAAGCGACCATTTCGACCGAACCGTTCGACAAGCCGTTGAAGACGGTGTTGTGTTTTTGGCATTCCGCGAAGAACGCGTTCACTTTCGGCATCGGGCTGCGTTCGGCTTCGCTGAGGTCGTTCATCACGAGGAAGAACTGAACGCCTTTCAGCTGAAGGATCGAGTCGGTGAGGATATCTTCCGTTTCCGGGTTAACGAGGTTGAAGTCGAGAACAGTGGGATTGCAATTGCCTTTGCGCACAAGCAAATCCTCACGGCAGTAATACTGGAAGTTCGTATCGCTCGGGAACGAATCCATATGCGTCGAGAGGAAGTGGATGATCTGGCCCGTTTTTGTATTCTGGTAGTAGTACGTGATGCGCATCGAATCGGGCAGGCAGCCGGTCGTTTTCGGATCTTTTACTTTCGACGCTTCATAAAGGTTCGTGCCGATCTTGTACGGACGGAAGTCGAGGATCGGGAGGTGACGATACGTGTACACCGGGAACGCGAACGAGAGGAACAGCCCGATGCCGGCAATGCAGGCGACGACAATGCTGTTCTTAAATGGCGGCCTGATGTTTTGTTCGCCGACAAAAAGCACGGCGATGAGAATAAGCAGTATCAGATCTTTCCAGAACGATTCCCAGGGCGTGAGCTTGATCGCATCACCGAAGCAGCCGCAACTCGTGACCTTGTTGCAGCAGGCGCTGTAGAAGGTGAGGAAGCTGAAGAAGATAATCATCAGCAACAATATCAGCAACGTCCATCTGACTTGTAATCCCAACAGCAGGAAAATGCCGACGGCGACTTCAAAGCCGCAAATGAAAATCGCGAGGAAGACAGAATGTTCGGCGAAGAACATCCACATATTATGCATGAAACCTTCTTTCGGTGCCGGCGGCGCCTGGACGGTTTCGGTAGTAGTTTCTGCGGCAGGTTTATCGGGTGAGCACGGAACACCTTTGATGGTTTCCTGGTGCAGCTTCATGTCGCAGCTGAAACCTTCGTCGAACACTTCGAAATATTCCTTCAGCTTGATGCTGAAACCTTCGGGATCGTTCGCTTTGATGAAGCCGGAGAAAATGAAGAGGCCGCCGACGGCAATGCGCGTCAGGTGCGTGAGGTATTTATAGCCGAAAACTTTCGGGATGTTGATGATGAGCACCAGCAATGCCAGCACGAGGCCGAGGTTGACCTTGCTGAAGCAGGGCGGGCAAAGAAAATAGAAGATCGCGGCCAGGCCAAGTGACGCGATGAAGCGGAAAAGACGACTTCTCAGGAACCCCATAGTTTACTTGCCTTCGGAAAGACGTATCAAAGCAAAGATAGCATAATTGATGATGTCGAAATAGTTGGCGTCGATGCCCTCGGAGATGACCGTGGCGCCGTCGTTGTCCTCGATCTGCTTGATGCGGACAAGCTTCGTCAGAATCATGTCGGTGAGGCTGCTCACGCGCATTTCCCGCCACGCTTCACCGTAATCGTGATTCTTTTTCTCCATCAGCTCTTTCGCCTCTTTCGCGTATTTGTCGTAGAGCTTCTGCGTTTCATCAACGGGCAGCTGCATGCGCTTGTCGTCAGAAAGCTCCATCTGGATGAGCGCGATCACGGAATAGTTCACGATGCCGATGTACTCGCCGCGGATATCGTCGCCGATTTTCTGCGTGCCGGTTTCTTCGATCGTGCGGATGCGCTGGGCTTTGATGAAAACCTGGTCGGTGATGGACGGAATGCGGAACATGCGCCAGGAAGTGCCGTAATCTTTCAGCTTTTTCGCGAAGATGTCCCTGCAGATGGCTATACTTGCGTCGTACTGCTGCGACGTATTTTTCATAGGAAAAGGTTAATGGCACAAGATACGCACTTTCAGTTGCATGACGGACGCACGCTCGATCTCAGCGGGCCGGTGGTGATGGGCATCCTGAACGTAACACCCGATTCGTTTTTCGACGGCGGAAAATACGAGCGCCCGGAAGACGCGCTGGCGCAGGCGGAAAAAATGATGCGACAAGGAGCGACGATCATCGACCTTGGCGCTGTCTCCACGCGTCCCGGAGCCGTTGCTCCATCCGAAGCGGAAGAGTGGGAGAGGCTGGAGCCGGTGCTGAAGCTCCTTCGCGAAAAACTTCCGAATGCAATTTTGTCGGTCGATACGTGGCGCGCTGCGATTGCAGAAAAAGCGGTGAAGACCGGCGCACACATCATCAACGACATTTCCGGCGGCACGATGGACGCTGCGATGTTTGCAACGATCGGAAAGCCCGGCGTTCCCTACATCCTCATGCACATCCAGGGCACGCCCGAAACGATGCAGCAGGATCCGCATTACGATGACGTCGTGAAGGAGGTTAAACAGTTTTTCGAAGAACGCCTCACGCAATTAAAAAACGCCGGCGCTTCGCAGATCATCCTCGATCCCGGTTTCGGTTTCGGAAAAACAGTAGCGCACAATTACCAGCTGCTTTCCTCGCTCGACGTATTCGTAAAAATGGGCCATCCTGTTCTCGCCGGGCTTTCCCGCAAGTCGATGACGACAAAGCTGCTGGGCATCGGCAAAACCGAAGCGCTCAACGCCACCACCGCGCTCAACACCATCGCGCTGCAGAAAGGAGCAAAAATTCTCCGCGTCCATGACGTGCGCGAAGCCGTCGAGTGCATCCGCATTTTCAATTACCTGCAGTCCATCTGCTAATGTGCTAATGGGGCAATCTGCTAATGTGCTAATGCACACAAGCGGCCCGCATTGAAGATTGAAAATTTGTTCCACAGAATATTCAATGTTCAATTTTCCATGTGCGCCGGCCATTTCGCGGGCATTAGCACATTAATCCATTAGCAAATTAGCACATTGATTACTTTTGCCCCCATGCACCCGGTACTGATTACGTTTTTGAGATTCCGCTGGCAGGACGCGGTCGACATTCTGCTGGTGGCGGTGCTGTTGTACCAGTTGTATCGCCTGCTGCGCGGAACGGCGGCGCTGAACATCTTTATCGGCGTTGCGGTTTTCTACATGTTTTTCCGTCTCGTGCGTTTGCTCAACCTCGAGCTGTTCTCCGGCATTCTCGGCAAATTCATCGACGTCGGCGTGATTGCGCTGCTGATCGTTTTCCAGCAGGAGTTGCGACGGTTTTTCCTTTTTATCGGAACGTATAACGTGATCGGCAACCAGCGGCTGCTTAAAGGATTGTTCAGCTGGGGCGACAGCAGCAAACAAACGGCGCTCGATGTGAATGCCGTGGTGAAAGCCTGCCGCAACATGTCCGATTCGAAGACCGGCGCGCTCATCATCATCACGCGAAGCAACGACCTGAAGTTCTACGCCAACACCGGCGACCCCGTCGATGCGCGCGTTTCCGTGCGGATGATCGAAAGTATTTTTTACAAGAACAGTCCCCTGCACGACGGCGCCATGATCGTTACGAATAACACGATCCGAGCCGCGCGTTGCGTGCTGCCGGTTACGGAAGACAGCGATTTTCCCGCGCACCTCGGCATGCGTCACCGGGCGGCGGTCGGCATCACGGAAAATTCGGATGCATTGGCGATCGTCGTTTCCGAACAGACGGGCGAGATCGTGTTTTCGCAGGAAGGAGAAATGGAATCGAACATTTCGCCGGAACGTTTGAAAGAACTGCTGGAAAAGCACCTTCCCGAATAGGTTTCACTATTTGTTTGCAAACCGTTTGATTTCCTCGTGGGTTTTCTATTTTAGCTTCATAAACCTACACGATGAAAAAACTGCTAACCCTGGCAGGAGCGCTGTTGCTCTTCTGCACGCTTTCCGCCCAGCTTGCTCCCGCACCAATTACTCCCGCCAATTCTGCTGCTGATTCTCTCGCCAAATCTGCTGCCGATTCTGTTGCCGCTGCTAAAAAAGCCATGCTCACCGGCATGTGGAATGCCATCAAAGATTCCATGAATGCCCAGCAGCAATCCTGCGGCTGCGAAACGCCCGGGAAATATTCCTGCATCACCGTGGTGAGTGTCCTCAATACGGATTCCACGCAGCGCACCAACGCCGATCTCGATGATTACCTCGAGCTGACGATCGACGGTCCGAAAACACAGCTGCAGGATTCCGCTGCGTTGAACGACGTGGTGCTGTACATCAACCACATCCCGATGTACGGTTTGCCCATCCGCCGCACGGCCTGCAACAAGCTGCTGGTACAGCTGCGCCACGATTCCACTTCGCAGAAAGCCTGGGCCGTTTTTTATCACGGGCGGCTCACGGATGATCTTTCCGCAACGATCTCCATCGGCAACGGCCATTCCCGCGAGTACAATACGCTGGTGAAGAACTTCCGCATTAACCTGTACAACAGCTTCGGCATCATCTTCGCGGCGCTGCTGTTCATCGCGATGCTCGTGCTCTTCGTGATCCTGGCCCGCAACACCGGCATCATCCGCGACGACAACACCGAGCTCCCGATCCGTCAGCGCGCGTTCAGCCTCGGCCGCACGCAGCTCGCCTTCTGGATGTTCCTCATCGTGTTCTCGTACCTGTACCTGCTCGCCCGCACCGGCGCCGCACCCGTGCTCACCGGAACCACCATCGTACTGCTGGGCATCAGCATTTCCACCACGACCGGTGCTGTGGAGATCCATAATTCCCAGCGCCGCA
>CAMLEF010000259.1 GCA_946478675.1 uncultured Flavobacteriales bacterium
TGTTCCGGGCGCGGGACTGGTCATGCGAAAGCGTGCGTATCTCGGGTTGCTCAAGAAAAAATTCAGCTTCATTTGTTCGGATCGGAAAGGAAATAAATTGTCATCGGGCGGCGATACGGAGCTGTGCCTGGCGCTGGTGCTGGCTGGAGGACGCGTTTATTATTCGTCGCAATTGAAGCTCGGGCATTTTATCCCGTCGGGACGCACCACATGGCCGTATATCTGCCGGTTGATCGCAGCCATCGGTGCGTCGGGCGTTATCCTCGATATCTACAAACGTGCGATCAGCGGAGTCCGCAACGACCGCAGCGTGCTGTGGAAAAATGTACGCACGAGCGCGAAGTATGTGCTCAACCCGCTGCAGATCCGTCATTATAAACAGACGAAAGCCACCGGGAACAAGCACCAGCTCAACTTTGAAATTTCGCAGGAAACGCTTCGTCAATCCTTGCAGCTGCTGCTGAAGCCGGGCTATTTCAGCCGGATCAAAAATCAGATCGCCCGTATCCGGAAATGATCACGGGGAGAATGAGTAATTTTAGCGAAGCGGTTTTTTCCAGCACGCTTTATTGGTATGAACGGACTTCTTCAGAATGGTTTTCCGCCTCCGCCTCCGGGACGAACCGGCTGGCCGTGGACGGAAGAATGTGAAGCGCCGTCCGATGCAACCGGCCTGTCGAAAATAACGATCGTGACGGCAAGCTTTAACCAGGGCGCGTTCATCGAAGAAACGATCCGCTCGGTAGTGCTGCAGAATTATCCGAATCTCGAATACATTATCATCGATGGCGGCAGCACGGATGAAACGGTTTCGGTCATTCGTAAATACGAGCGCTATCTCACGGCGTGGATCAGCGAAAAAGATAAAGGACAAAGCGACGCCATCAACAAAGGCATTCGTCGCGCGACGGGCGATATTTTCAACTGGCTGAATTCGGACGATCTGCTGGCGAAAGATGCTTTGCGCACGGTGGCCGGTTTGTTGCAGGATGAGACCAAAGACGTGGCCTGCTGCCGCGTGCACAATTTCGGTGAACGCGACGTGATCACTGAGCCGTCCTCCTGTTTCAGCGTGAAAAACGACCAGGCGCTGAAGCCGAACATCAACCAGCCGGGCACGTTTTTTCGAATGCGCGTGATCCACGGGCTCGGTCCGCTGGAGCAGGAATTGCATTATTGCATGGACCTCGAGTGGTGGATCCGCTACCTGTTGCGCCACGATATTGATCGGGTGGTCGTCTCCGATGAAGTGGTCGCCCGTTTCCGTGAGCACGACACTTCCAAAACCGGCAGTCAGTCGTTGCGTTTCATCACCGACAAGCTCAACCTGTTCAGCGCGATCCTGGCGAAAAAAGAAGCGTTGTTTCGTCCGCTGGGCGATTACCGGTTCCCCGATGATCTTTCGCACGTGCCGCTGGCATTCCTTCAAAAACTTTTTTCCCCGACTTTTTATGACAGCGCTGTGATCGCTTACGGGAAAAGGGAAATGGCCCGCGTCCGTGAGCTGTTGTCGTACGTCGATCGCGATGCACTACCGGAATCACTGCGCGTTAATTTCGACCGGATGAAATTCCGCGCGCGGTTTTTTCCACGTTTCCTTTTTCACCTGAAAGGCTGATGACTGCTTCCCGCCTGCATATTCTGCTGGTGCCTGCGTGGTATCCTTCTGCAACGAATACGAATGGCGTGTTCGTCAAAGATCAGGGTGAAGCATTGGTCAATGCCGGTCATAAAGTCGCCGTGCTCGTCGTAAATTATTTTTCGTTCGGCGCGTGGTTTCGGAAATGGCTGAACGGCGGCTTTACTGCTTACGATCAAAGCCGCCTCGTGTCGCTGATCGAGGTCAATTGCGTTTTCATCCGGCCATTGCGTTTCGTGAAAGACAAGAACCGTTACATGCAGGAGACGGTTGCCGCGAAGGTGTTGCGCCGCATGAAACGTTACGCTGCTGTTGCCGGAACGCCGGATGTGCTGCATCACCATTGCCTTTCCGATAACGCTTTTCTTACTGAACGGTTGTCGCGCCTGTGGAACCGGCCCTACTTATTGACGGAACATTCGCCGTACCGCACCGATGCCGAACTGAACAAGTTCAATCCGTTCGAAACATTTGCCGATCGTGAACGGTTTGTGAAGAACGCCGCGCTCCGAATTGCCGTTTCAAGGTATTGGGCGAACTTTTACGAAGCGATTTATAACGCGCCGTACACGGTGATCCCGAATATGGTCGACCGGATTTTCGATGGACCGGTGACGGCGCAGAAAAACGAAGCATTTACTTTTTGCTGCGTGGCCTTTCTCGACAAGCACAAAAACCAATCGGGGTTGCTCAAGGCATTCGCGATGAAATTCAAAGGACGTGCGGACGTGCGCCTGGAGCTGGTCGGCAACGGGCCCGCGGAAAACGAGTTGAAAACGCTGACGGAGCAGGAAGGTATTTCCGGGCAGGTGATCTTCCACGGGAAATTGCCACGGGAAAAAGTGGTAGAGGTACTGGATCATTCGCACGTGGCGGTGCTCGCTTCGTTTGCAGAAACATTCGGTATTGCGCTGGTGGAAGCGATGTTCCGCGGTTTGCCGGTGGTGACCACTGCGTGCGGCGGCCCGGAAGAATTTGTGCAGCCGGACAACGGTCTTATTGCCGCAAATCGCAACACTGCCGATCTTGCGGAAAAGCTGGAACAGGTTTTTCGCAACTACAAACACTATGATCCGTTACAGATCGCTGCTGCGGCCAGGGGAAAATTTTCCGGCGCTTCACTGGTAAAACGGCTGGAAGAGGAATACTATTCTGCGAAGAAGTCGCACCTGCGCTTTTCGTAAATTTGCTCCACACGTATGCCCATCGATCCGCATTCCGAACCGGCTGAAGCGTATTGCCTCCCCGGCGATTCCACCGAAGTGTGGAAAGGCCTGCGTGGATTGAATTTATTCGGGCGCGCACATTTTGCCCTGATCGTCTGGCGTTCCTACCGGAAGCTGAACCGTTTTTACCGGCGTGCGCTCAAAGAGAAAGAGTGCTATTACGGTCCGTTCAAAGGAGAGTTCGGGCATTTCCTGCTGCATAATCTTCCTTTTCTCGCGCATCTTCATCAGCAAGGCGTGAAGATCCGTTACTGCGGCATGCAGCTGCACGAGGCCTTCCTGAAAGACGAAAAAGGCGAATCGCTGGTGAGCGAATGGTTTCCGCTGCGCGACTTTTTCGCGGAAAAACGGCCGCTGGCGAATTCGGTAGTTCCTCCGGACGATGTGCTTGCGGAAATAGAGAAGTTCCGCGCGGCAGCACAGGCCTCAGGAAAACCGTTTCTCGATCTTACGGATGATAATTTATACTGGTACGTTTTCCGCAACTGGCAGCTGAACGGTCGCCAGCAGCGAATTGATTTCAGGAAAGTATATCCCGTTACAAAAAGCAAAGCGATCACGATCTTCCCGCGAAAAAAAGGCGGAGCCGTCACACCCAACAACGGCGGACCGTGGGACTACATGGAAATTGCCCGCGCAGTTGCGCCTTATGTCGATGAAGTTTTCTTTACAGGACATCCTTCCATGTCGGCAGAAGTGAAGGAAGAAGGCAACATCCGCCTGCGTTTGTCGGAAAGTAATGAAGAAGTCATCCGCACCTGCCTCGAATCGGAGCTGATCATTACGCAACATTCCGGCGCGGTGCACATGGGTGGCTACACTGCTTCCGGCGTGCTCATTATTTTCAACGGAAAACCGCCGATCAAAGGGCTCGCCGATACCTTACGGTTCCGGAAGAATTTGTCGGATGCACCATTGGCTTTTGCTTTCGATAAAGAGGGGATCGTTTCATTTGTCCGTAAAAAATTCCAATGAAACGTTTTCTCTTCGTCATATCGCTTACACCTGAAAAGTTGCTGTCGCCTTTCCGTGCCGATCTTGCTGCGATCAGCCTTGATTCGTTGCGGCAGCAGACAAGCTCCGACTGGTCGGCTGTGCTGCTGGGAGAGCACAACCGCGACGACGGCGACTTTCATTACATGGATCTCGGCGGTGTACGCAAGGAGCAGAAGCTGCATCATTTTGCGGATTGGCTGATGAAGCAGCAGCAACAACCGGAGTACATCATCCGTTTCGATGACGATGACCTGTTTCATCCGCAGGCATTGCAGCAGGTAAGCGCGCTGGATTTCGATTGTTACGCCGACCGCCGTCATTGGTTTTACGACAGCTCTTCGGGACGCTGCGCCTCGCAGGAACGGAGCTGGCTGCCGAATACGGTCATCCACCGCACCGCACACGCGATGGCTGCGTACGGCAAGTACCACGAGCGTTTCCCGTTCAACGACCGCTTGCCGGTGTTGCTGGAGAACGATCACAGCGTGGCGTGGCATGCGTATTACAAAGACAAAAACGTGCTGTCGCCTGCAGAGGGGCATCCGCTTTACCTGCGTATTCTTTCGCCGCAATCGATCACGTCGGAAGCCAATCGCGATTATAAAAACTACCTCACAAAATTCGGCGACTGGCGGGAACGCATTCCTGGCGAATATCAAAGCTGCACCGATCGTATTGCAGAAAGCTGGATCCGTCATTATGGAAAACACCGCCGCTATTTCTTTTCGCCCTTCCGCTACTGGCGCTACAAACTTTCCGGCGCGATAGGGAAATTGGGCAACTAAAGTTAAATTTGTCATGATGCATAATTCTCTGAGAAGTCAGGTAGGGGATTTTATTTCCCGGGTGGCAGGACTTCGCGTCGCTGTTATCGGCGAAACCATTATTGATGAATTTATCGAGGTCGTTTACGAAGGTCATTCGATGAAATCCTTTTGCCCGGTTTTTCGGCTGGACGAAAGAAATCCGAAACTGGTGCAGCAGGGTGGAGCGGCGGCCATCGCAGGACATCTTCGCGATTTTGTGAAGCACGTCGAGTTGATTTCCAACACAAACAACGAGATCGTCAAGACGCGTTATATCGACGCTTTCGACAAAAAAAAGCACGTCGAGATCAATCGTTTTGATAATAAAAATTTTCCCGCACTGACGATCGATACGAAAGATTACGACGTGGTGATCGTGGCGGATTTCGGGCATGGCTTCTGCAGTAAGCTGACGATCAATGACGGTTTTCACCTGATGTGCCAGACGAACTCGAACAATTTCGGTTTCAACCGGGTGTCGAAATGGAAAAAGCTGCGCAAGAAAAGTGTCACGCTCGATTTACGTGAAGCGAGCCTGCAGATGAACCGTTCCATTGCGGGCGGCGCCGATCCGGATATTCTCGAGCTCTACGGTTACGAGCTCAATACCGATCACATGTTCGTGACGCTGGGCAGCAACGGTTCGCTGTTCACCGATGGAAAGAAGATCGTTCGCCAGCCTTCTTACAAAAGCCGGATCGTCGACACGATCGGCGCGGGTGATACGTATTATTCATTCTGCTGCCTGTTGTCGCATCTCGGCGGAACCATCCAGGATATTGCAGTGCCTTCCCTTGCGGCCAGTCTTTCCACCACGTGGCTGTGCAATGAACGCTCGGTCACACGCGAATCTCTCTTAAGCTATGCAGATCAACTCGTACATTAAGTATTTCGATCTCTTTTTCCGCGACCCGGAAATGAGCCGCAGGATCGAAGAAGCCGTGACGCTGGTGCGCGGGGTGAAACGTATTTTTTTTCTCGGCAACGGCGGCTCCAACGCGATTTGCTCGCACATGATGGAGGATTATGGGAAGATCGGCGGTTTCCGCACGTTCACGTTTTCCGACCCAGCATTGATCACCTGCTACGCGAATGATTACGGTTACGAGAATGCGATGATGGAATGGCTGAAGCTTCATCTCGACGCGGGCGACCTGCTCATCGCCGTCAGCAGTTCCGGCGAATCGAAAAATATTGTCAATGCCGCGCGTTTTGCAAGCGGGAACGGTGCGAAGCTCATCACGCTGACCGGTTTCAAAGAAGGAAATACGCTCAGCACGACCGGCGACATCAATTTCCAGTTGCCGGTGAGCAATTACGGCATCGTGGAATGCTACCACCAGGTCATTCTTCACATCATTCTCGATTCCCTGCATGGCTGATCGCGCTCTTATCACCGGCGTTGCAGGTTTCATCGGTTCGAACCTGCTGGATTACCTGCTCGCGCACACCGACTGGGAAATTACGGGAGTCGATAATTTTTCCACCGGCAGCCGCGCGAACATCGCTCACGTTCAGGATAAACGATTTACGCTGGTAGAAGGCGACCTCACGGAGATCACTTCGCTGAAACCGTTTCGTTATGTCTTTCACCTCGCGGCGCTTCCGCGTATTCAGCCCAGCTTCGAGCTTGTAACGGAACACATCACGCATAATGTTTCCCGCGCCATGTACCTCGTCGAGCTGATGATCCGCGAGCAGTATTTTCCGCGGCTCGTCTACAGTGGCTCAAGCGCGATCTACGGAACGCCGGAGCATATTCCTACGAACGAAGATGAAAAAATAGATTGCCTGAGCCCGTATGCGTTCCAGAAATACGAAGTGGAAAAATACCTCGAGTTGCTGGCGACCCGCTACCCGCTCGATTACGTCACGCTCCGTTATTTCAACCCGTATGGTCCGCGCAGCTTCAATCCTGCAAATAAGTTCAACGCCTACAGCAGCGTCGTAGGTATTTTCCTGCATCGACATAAAAACGGTGAGCCGCTGCTCGTGACGGGCGACGGTTCGCAGCAGCGTGATTTTATCCATGTCGCCGACCTGGCTTCAGCGAATTACAGGGCTGCGATC
>CAMLEF010000260.1 GCA_946478675.1 uncultured Flavobacteriales bacterium
TCGATGTAATGAAGCTGTTCGTCGCGGTTGCAGCGGTCGAGGCCGCGGAAGGAATAGCCGGAAGAAAGCTCGAGGATCCGGGAGGCCTCCGTTTCCTTCAGCAGCTGGTCGATGCTCCGGTAACGGCTTTCGAAATGCACGACCCGCATCCAGAACCAGAAATCCTTATCGTCGAAATCGATGCCGAACACCTCGGGGCCCTGCAGCAGCGCGGCCGTCTCTTTCGCATACGGAATAGCGGTGTAACCCTTCATCAGCAAAAGTGATTTTGCCGATGGACTGATGGTGCCGTAATCTTTCGCTGACATATTCAAACCTCCATTGTAAATATCGCACTAAACCGGTGAAAATTCCGGCAATTCGCACCTCTGCCGCCAATGAAAAAAGCCGCTCCTTTCGGGGAACGGCTTTGATCGGTTGTGCGACGTACTGGATTCGAACCAGTGACCCCCACCATGTCAAGGTGATACTCTAGCCAACTGAGCTAACGTCGCGAAGGGCTACAAAAGTAGAAAAAATGCTTTTGACGCCGCTGCGGTCGCCCGCAATGAAAAAGCCACCGTATTTGGTGGCTTTGTGGGAGCAACAGGATTCGAACCTGTGACCCTCTGCTTGTAAGGCAGATGCTCTGAACCAGCTGAGCTATGCTCCCGTAAGGGGCTGCAAATATAATGGCTTCTTTAAAACCAACAAAAAAATCTTCTTTTTTTTCAGATCGCCTCGGCTACGACAAACGTGCTCCCCCCGACGAACACCAGGTCGTTCTTCCCTGCCGCCGCACGGGCCGCCTTCACCGCCGATTTGACCGAAGCATACGTATTGCCGCGGACCTTGTGCTTCATCGCTTCTTCCTGCAGCGCCCGGGCCTCCATGGCGCGCGGCAACTTCGCTTTGCAGAAATAATACGCCGCATTTTTCGGCAGCAGCGACAACACCTTTCCCGGATGCTTGTCATTGACCACGCCTAATACAAAATGCAGCTTCCGGTGCGGTGTCGCCTTGATCATGCGCACCACTTCGCGGATGCCGGCTTCGTTGTGGCCCGTATCGGCGATCGTGAGGGGGGGGTTCGCAATCGTTTGCCAGCGGCCTTTCAACCCGGTGTTGGCGACAACGTTTTTAATTCCGCGCCAGACGGCTTTATCATCGATCGGGAAACCGATGATCTGCGCCAGCAACGCCGACGTTACGACGACAGTGCCGATGTTTTTCGCCTGGTAAAAACCGGGCAGTCCGCACACGATGGGATCGACGAATTGTTGTGTGCGAAGTTTTGCATGCAGCATCCCGTTTTTGATCTGCGGTTTTTCGACTTTCGAAACCTGGTCGGCGAATGTGATCATGGAACCGGCGGCTTTTGCGGCTTTCGTGAAAACGGTTTTCACTTCCGGCTGCGTTTCGCCAATGACAACGGGAACTCCCGGCTTGATGATGCCTGCTTTTTCGGCGGCGATTTTCCGAAGCGTATTGCCGAGCAGGTTCATGTGATCGTAGCTGATGTTCGTGATCACAGAAACAAGCGGCGTAATAACGTTGGTCGAATCGAGTCGTCCGCCGAGGCCGGTTTCGATGACGGCGATGTCGACTTCTTCTTCCGCGAAATAATCGAAAGCAAGACCGACCGTCCATTCGAAAAACGACGGCTGGATCTTTTCGAAAAGCTGCCGGTGATTTTCCACGAATCGCACGACGCGCGGCTTCGGGATCATTTTTCCGTTGATGGTGATGCGCTCCCGGAAATCTTTCAGGTGCGGCGAAGTGTACAGGCCGACTTTATAACCCGCTTCCATCAGCACCGAAGCCAGCATGTGCGAAGTCGAGCCTTTGCCGTTGGTGCCCGCAATGTGAATGCTGCGGAACATTTCTTCCGGGTGGCCCAGCGCTTCGCAGATGGCGATCGTATTGTCGAGATCGGCTTTGTAGGCGGCAGGACCGATGCGATGGAACATCGGCAGCTGCTTGTAGAGATAGTCGAGCGTTTCTTTGTACGTCATGCGCCGCAAAACTACAGAAAGTATGCGGCGGGAAACGGTTTGGCGTACGGCATGAATTTGGACAGGAATCCCGGTGACGGAATTCATACAATAATTGAACGGAGATATCCGACCTTTACGCTACTAAACCTAATCACCATGAAAGGTATCTGGATTACGCTCGGTGTTATCGTGTTCATCGCCCTGATCGGCTTCATGAGCTACCGCAGCATGTATAATACGGCCATCAGCCTGCAGGAAAATGTCACCGCGCGCTGGGCCGACGTCGGCGCCGATTACCAGCGTCGCGCGGATCTTGTTCCGCAGCTGGTGAACACCGTCAAAGGCGCGGCGGCCAATGAACAGACGATTCTCAAGCAGGTCACCGAAGCGCGCGCGGGCATCACCAATGCCGCTACGCCCGACCAGATGGACGCTGCCGGCGCGAAAGTCAACACGCTCATCAAGATGACGTTCGAAGCGTATCCGCAGATCACCTCGACGGCGAATTTTGCCGGACTGCAGGTGCAGCTGGAAGGAACCGAAAACCGGATCGCGACTTCGCGCAAGCGTTACAACGAAGCCGTGCAGCAATACAACTCGCACATCCGCGGATTCTTCGCTTCGATGTTCCTGAACAAAGCGACGTTCCCGGTGAAAGAGCCGTTCAAGGAAATGCCGGGTTCGGAAAAAGCGCCGGAAGTAAAATTCTGATCATGACCGCCGCCGATTTGTTCAGCGAAGAACAGCGGGAAACGATCCGCCGCGCCATCGAAGCTGCCGAACGCAGGACTTCGGGCGAGATCCGCGTGCACATCGAAAAGCAGTGCAACGAAGACGCCATGAGCTGCGCGAAGCAACGTTTCCTGCGACTCGGGATGCAGCGCACGAAAGAACGAAACGGCGTGTTGTTTTATCTCGCGGTCGAATCACGCGTGTTTGCGATCGTCGGCGATGAAGGCATCGACCAGAAAGTGCCGGCGGATTTCTGGAACAGCATTTCCGCAACGATGGAAGAAAAATTCCGCGCCGGAAAATTCACCGAAGGGCTCGCGGAAGGAATCGTGATGGCCGGCGAACAGCTGGAAAAACATTTCCCCGGCGCCACCGACGACAAAGACGAGCTCACCAACGAGATCAGCTTCGAATGAGACTGCTGCATTTTCTTTTCGCCTTCCTGCTGGCCACGACCGGCTTCGCGCAAAGCAGCGCTGTTCCGCCGCGCCCGCAACCGCCGCGTCTCGTCAATAATTTCTCGCAGGAATTTCCGCAGTTCCTTTCCGCTTCCGAAGAGCAATCACTGGAGAACAAGCTGGAACAATTCTCGCGCGAAACCAGCAACCAGATCGTCGTCGTGATTGTCGATGATATTGGCGGCAGCGACATGAATTCGTTTGCGACCGATCTCGGCCACAGCTGGGGCGTAGGCGGTGCGAAGAATGACAATGGCATCGTCGTGCTCATCAAGCCGAATTCGCATGATGCGTACATCGCCATCGGCTACGGACTGGAAGGCGCAATTCCCGACCTCACCGCTTCGCACATCATCGAAAACGAATTAACGCCCGAATTCAAAAAAGGAAATTATTACGCCGGCCTCGACGCGACGACCGATCGTCTCATGGAGCTCGCGAAAGGCGAATACAATTCCGCCGAATATGAAAAGCGAAACCGCGGCACGAACACGGTAGTGATCATCGTGATCATTTTCATTGTCATCATTATTGTGGGGCTTATCAGTCGCGGCGGACCTCCGCGCGGCGGCATGACGATCGGACCGCGTGGCTACTGGGGAATGGGAGGTTTCGGCGGAGGCAGTCGCGGAGGTTGGGGCGGCGGAGGCGGTGGTGGCTTCGGAGGATTTGGGGGCGGCGGATTCGGCGGCGGCGGTGCAGGTGGAAAGTGGTAGCCGCGAATTACACGAATTCAATCCTTGATTTCTGAAAATAAAAAACACGAACTGATTAACAGTCCGTGTTTTTTATGCTTAGAAAATCCGTGTAATCCGCGTAATCCGTGGCTTACTTCAGCGTGAAATTAATATCGATCGAAATCGCCTGGTCGACGGGCGCAGAAGGATCAGCATTGAACTTGATCTTGTACGCCGATTGCGATGCCGTGGAGCGCAGCACGTTGTTGACCGTCGTGCTCGCCACACCGATTTCCGTGCGCGTTACTTCGCCATCACGATTCACGTGACAGATGACAACGACTTTTCCTTCTTCCTGCGTCGGGTTGAGAATCTCCGGTTTGAAGGTGATGTGACGATAATTTTTTCCGCTGGTAGCCGTTCCGTTCGGATCACCACCGGGGCCACCTGTACCAGGATCACCGCCATTGCCGGGCCCGGGACCAGTTCCGCTTCCGTCACCAATGCCGCCGGTGTATGGACCGTTCCCTTGTCCGCCGACTGCGATCGACGCTTTGCCTTTATTTTTATTCCACGCTGCGAGCGCCGCTTCAATATCAGGATTCACCGAAGGCTGCGTGCTGTGCTGTCCGCTGCCGGTAGGCGTCACCACGTTTGAATTCGAATTCGGATCGGTCACGTTTCCACCGCTCGGGGGATTCGCAACAGGATTCGACGCCTGCTGGTCGGGCGGATTGCCGGGCTTGCCGGTGTTGCCGTTAGAGCCGCCGCCAATGACGATGTTGTCGCCGCCGGTGCCGGGAACAATGCCAATCTCCAGCTGAATAACATCATCAGGAGGCGGAATCGCGGGGATCGGCGTGATGATCGTGTAAAGGATCATGAAAAGCAGTATGCCGATCAGTAAGGTGCCGGTGATAATTCCTGCGACAAGATGCGCGCGGCGTTCGTCCTGCGTGTTTTCTTCGGGAAGTGCGATTGTAATGGCCATGGCTACTTGGAGGGTTTAGCCGAGAGCACCATTTTCAAACCGAGCTTGCTGCCGACCTGCAAAACATCTGCAAGGTCCTGTACCGTGAGCGACTTGTCGAGGCTCAGCGTTACGGTGTTTACGCCTTTCGATTTCGTTTCTGCGAGCAGCGCAGGCTCCATCTGGTCAATGGTGATCGGGTAGTTGTTGACGTAGTAGTTGTGATTTGCGTCTACCTGTAACAACACGCTCTTGTCCGACATGGTGCTGGTCTGTTTCGAATTCGGCAGATCCATCTTGATCACGTTGCGGTTCGCGATCGTGGAAAGGATGATAAAGAACAACAGCAGGAAAAACATGATGTCGTTCAGCGAATCCGTGAACACTTCGGCACCTTCCTTATTTCTTCTTCTGAGTTGCATGTGTGGCGTGTGTTAATATCTAACGCGTAACGTCAGCAATTATTATCTGCCCGGCTCGTTGATCACGTCCAGGAACTCCAGCGAGCTGCGTTCGATCTTGCGCGCCACGCCGTCCACCATCGTATTCACGAGGTGATAGAACATGAACGAAAGCAAGCCGACTGCGAGACCGGCAGCAGAAGAAAACATTTTGAGGTAAAGACCGTGCGAAATATTCTGGATGCTCACTTCGCCGTTCGAATTCGCGATGTCGTGGAAGATGACGATAACGCCGATGATCGTACCTACGAAACCGAGCATCGGTGCGATACGTGCGATGAGGCTGATGACGTGCAGGTTTTTTTCCGCGCGGGAAATTTCAACGCGGCCGTGCGTTTCCATCGCTTCGGAAATTTCGCGCGTGGGTTTGCCGAGACGGCTGATGCCTTTTTCAATTACACGCGACACCGGCGTATTCGTAGCGCGGCAGAGCTCGCGGGCGGAATCGATTTTTCCGTTGAGCAGGTAGTCGCGGATGTTATGCATGAAGTTGCGATCGAGGCTTCCGGCTTTCGAAACGACAACGAGGCGTTCGATGGTGAAGTAGATCGCGAGCAGCAGCGCAATGAATAGCAGGAACAGCAGCGTCGTCATCAGCGGGCCGCCGCCGGTCATGATGCCCCACGGCGTGAGGACTTCCTGTTTCGGAGCCTGGTTCTGGATGCCGGTATTCGACAGTTTATTCAGCGTGTCGGCAGCGACGTTCGGCGTTACCTGGAGCAAAATGGAATGGAACATTTCGGATGTGTTTCTGTGAGCAATTAGAACGGTAACAATCACCCGAAATTATTTCGAAAAAAAGGTGCCCGGGAAACACCCTGAGCCGATTTTCAACACCGGCGTGTTCATTCCCGGGACACCTATCAGTCTCACTGCTAGCAACGTGAGACCTCCGTCGACAGAATCGTCTGCGCGAAAAACCGCAGGATTAAATTTTGCTTAAAACATGTGAAAATCCTGCGGCTGCTTCACGCGCTCTACTGAAGGACAAAACGGATCGGCTTGCGGTAGCGGAAACGAACGGGCTTGCCGTTGTCTTTGCCGGGATTCCAGTCGGGCATCAGCTGCGCCACACGCAACGCTTCACGATCGAGCAGCGGGTGTGAACCTTTGATCACTTCGACGCTCGTTACTTTTCCATCGGTATCGACCACCCACGAAAGCCACACTGTTCCCTGCACGCCGCCTTCTTTGGCGATCGGGGGATACTTGATGTTCTTTCCGAAGAACTGGTCGATGTCGCCTTTGAACGTCGGAGGATCCGATGCGAATTCAATGATCGGCGGAATGGAAACTACATGAAACGTGTCGCAATCGATGCAACCGTGCGACGTGGTATCTACTACCGGGCCGGAGCCGCTGCCGCCTGCAACACCTTTCGGATTGCCGATCGTATCTGCAGGGTGATTGACCTTCACTTCTTCTTTCACAACGGTGGGTTCGACATCGGGATTCGCTCCTT
>CAMLEF010000261.1 GCA_946478675.1 uncultured Flavobacteriales bacterium
CTTGGTCAGGTGGTCGCGCAGTTCCTTGAGCTTGGCGCGGAATTCGGTTTCCTGCGGCGTGTCCCATTTGCCGTTGCCTTCGTTGAAGATCTGCGCCATTTCGGGCATGTGCAGTGCGAAGGCGTTTTTGATGCTTTGGGCGCTCCACACGAAGATGCCGGCGTTCCAGAGAAAATCGCCGCTGCGCAGGAAGAAGCTCGCCATGTCGTGGTCGGGTTTCTCCGTGAAGGTTTTGACTTTCTTGAGGCGCTTGTCTTTCCCGGGCGCATCCATTTCCACGAACTGGATGTAGCCGTAGCCGGTGTCGGGGCGCGTGGGCCGGATGCCGATGGTGATGAGGCAGTCGTTGTCGGCCGCGTACGTCATGCACGATTTGATCGCTTTGACGTACGTGTCTTCTTTCGTGATGAGGTGATCGGAGGGCGCGACGACGAGCACGGCGTTGGGATTGCGCTCGAAAATTTTCCAGCTGGCGTAAGCGACGCAGGGCGCGGTGTTTTTGCGGGCGGGCTCGCAGAGGATGTTCTCTTCAGGAAGCTCGGGCAGCTGCTCCATCACCAGCGACTTGTAGCTTTCGTTGGTGACGACAAAAATATTTTTTGCGGGGCAGATGCGCAGTGAGCGTACGAAGGTAGACTGCAGGAGCGTGTGGCCGGTGCCGAGCACGTCGATGAACTGCTTGGGGTGGCTGGTACGGCTCATCGGCCAGAACCGTGTTCCGACGCCGCCGGCCATGATGATGCAATAGCGGTTGTTTTTCATAACAACAAGGCGTTCAGCCGTGCTCAGGAAAGTTTGGACAGCGCTTTTTCGAGGCTGCCGATGATGGCTTCGACTTCTTCGAGCTTGCAGGTGCCTACGGAGAGGCGGTACCAGCTGGAGTCGTGCGAGGAGCCGAATGCGTAGAACGGAACGACGGCAAGTTTCGCTTCGTCGAGAATGTATTTCGTAACGTCTTTCGTCGTTTCGAGCACTTTTCCGTCGGCGGTTTTTTGTCCGTGAAGCGCAAACTGCACTGTGAGATAGATTGCGGCCTGCGGAGCGATGGAATCGACGCGATAGCCTTTCTCACGCAGGCGCTGGATGCCGTTGTGGAAACCGGTGAGGCGTGCGTGCACTTTTTCGCGGATGTCGTTGAGGAACGCATCGTACTGGTCGAGATCACCGAGGAATTTTGCGGAAGCGACCTGCTCTGCTTTCGGGGCCCATGCGCCGACGTGCGAGAGGATGGATTTCATTTTCTCGATGATCGATTTGGGACCGAGCGCCCAGCCGACGCGCACGCCGGTTGCTGCGAGCGACTTGGAGATGCCGTCGACGAAGATCGTGTAGTCGCGCATTTCGGGACGCAACGATACGGGATCGTAGTGTTTCGTTTCGCCGAAGGTGAGCGCCCAGTAGATCTGGTCGTAGAGGAGATACAGCGGTTTCTTAGAAGGTCCGCGGCGTTTGTTCTCGGCGAGGATGAGGTCGCAGATCTCTTCGAGGTCTTTTTTGGTGAAGGTGGTGCCGGTAGGATTGAGCGGCGAGCAAACGGCTACCATCGCAACGTCTTTCAGGTGCGGCGCGAGCTCGGCAGCGGTGGGCATGAAGTTGTTTTCCGGCGTCGTCTCGACGAACACCTGGTTGCTGTAATCGCCGGTGCTGAGGTGCGTGTAGTGGTTGTTGTTCCAGGAAGGAACGGGGAACAGCACTTTATCGCCCGGGTCGATGATGGTGCGGTAGATGGCGTAGATGACGGGGCGTGCGCCGCCGGCGATGAGAATTTCGTCGTTGGCGTATTTGAGGCCCTGGCGTTTTTCAATGAGATTGGAAACGGCTTTGCGAAGGTCCGGCATGCCGTCGGCCGCGGGGTAATTCGTTTCGTCGTTGTTGTAGGCTTCGATGATGGCCTGTTTGAGCCCGGCGGGGATCGGGAAGACTTTCGGGTTGAAGTCGCCGATGGTGAGGTTGTAGACCGTTTCGCCGTTGCGAATCTTTTCGTTGATTTCTGCTGCCAGCTTGATGATCTCGGAGCCGATGAGGGCTTCCGCCATGTGGCTGACCGGCAGCGCGCGTGCAGTGTGTGTTGCAGCTGTGCTCATAGGGAAAATGCGCCTTTGTTGCGCGCGGGTAAAAATACTAAAACCCCTTCGGAAAATGGGTTGTAAAGGCCGTGGATGTGAGAAAAAAGTAGGGTTTGGGGAGAGAATTCCGCAGAAGGATGTGCTCCGCCGGTCGCGGTGCGCTCCGGCTATGTGTTCTGCTCGCGGCGCTCGCGATGGGATGATGTGCTGATTATGCTTGCGGTGCCCGCGATGGGATGGGTGTGCTGATTCTTTGTTTTTGGTGACTTGCAGTATCAAGCGGCGCTGCGACTGGCGTTCCGGTTGCGGCTGGCGGCCGGCTACATGAAAGCGGGAAGTTATTATACTGCGGGAATTGCGATTTGCCGCCAAGGGAAAAAGACGATTCGTGCGCACCCCGATCATTATTACATCCGGACTTACGACAACGGGGAGTAATTGCGCAGGGAATTACCTGCAATTGGATGTGCAGGTTGCATTCAGGGGAGCTTTTCCCAGCCCTGCGGCGGCAACGTTTTTAAACTGTCGCGCGAAATTTTTTGATCGTAAAGCGCCTCGCAGTTTTCCGGATTTCTGTAGGAAAACATAATGCAGACGGTATCGCCGATTTGATTTTCGGGAGTGTTATAATATTGCTCGGGAACCATCAGGCTGGTGGAAAATACCTGGCTATTCACGCTGAATTCTATGGTGAAGTACGGACCGCTTTCACCCCCACTTTCGACGCCTTTGATTACACCAATCGTATAACGGCGATGTTGGTATCGTTCCAGTTGGATCGCCCCGGCAATTACGAAACTGCCGAGCATAAACACTATAAACCCGGTAGCGACCTTTCGTTTTAATTTCTTTTCCGAAGGGTCTTCGAGTAGCGTCATCTACAGGAAATTTATTGCACAGCGAAGCAAAATAATTACTCCGATAGTCACCGGAGATCACATCATTTCTTCTTTCTCCGCTCTTTCTCCTTAATGATGAGATTCAGCTCACGGCCGGTTTGTCCCTTGACGGAAGTATTCTCCTGCGCGCGGCGGATGAGATAAGGAAGCACGTCGCGCACGGGGCCGTACGGAACGTATTTCGCCACGTTGAATTTGTCGTGCGCGAGATTGAACGAAATGTGATCGCTCATGCCGAGGAGTTGCGAGAAGAAAACGTGCGGATGGTTGTGCGGGATCTTTTTCTCTTCGAGCAATTGCACGAGCCGGCCGGAACTTTCTTCGTTGTGCGTGCCGGCGCAAAGGCCGATGCGGTCGACGTGCTCAATGCAGAATTTCACGGCGGCGTTGTAATCGCGGTCGGTGTCGGCTTTGGTTTCGTTGATCGGCGAGGGATAACCCATCTTCGCGGCACGTTCGCGTTCTTTTTCCATGTAGGCGCCACGCACGAGCTTCGCGCCGAGGTAATAATTTCCCTGCTGCGCTTTTTCGAATGAAGCTTCCAGGAACGCGAGGCGGTCTTTGCGGTAATGCTGGAAGGTGTTGTAGACGATCGGCTTCTGCGTGTTGAATTTCGCCATCATCGCGTCGGCGAGATCGTCGATGGCCTGCTGGATCCAGGATTCTTCGGCGTCGATGAGAATGGGTTTGCCGGTAGCCGCAGCCGCAGAACAGATTTTTTCGACACGCTGGAAAACGCGTTTCCATTCGGCTTCTTCTTCGGCCGATAATTTCGTGCCGGCTGTTACTTTTTCCAGCAACGCAAAACGGGCGAGGCCGGTGACTTTGAAAACGCAGAAGGGAATATGCGCTTCGCCTTTCGCGCGGTCGACGGTCCTGATGATTTCCGCAGCGCCGCGATCGAAGTCGGCTTCCGTTTCTTTTCCTTCGACGGAATAATCGAGAATGGTGCCGACGTTGTATTTGCCGAGCTGATCAATGGTGCGTTTGCATTCTTCGATGTTCTCGCCGCCGACGAATTGCCGGAAGATCGTGGGCTTGATCGCCCAGCGCACGGGAAAATGAATCGCCAGCGCGAAGTTGGTCAGCCCCTTGCCGACGCTGACGAAAGCGGGACTGCTGATCATTTTGAAAAGCCAGTAGGAGCGACGGAGATCTTTATCGGTTTTCGAGGAAAACGCGATCTCGGTGTTATCGAAGGAAACCATCGCGGCAAAGATAGGATTGTTCGATGTTCGAGGTTCAACGTTCCGGGTTGATTTCCATCAGCAACGCTATTTTACGAAACCTTGAACCTTAAACTTTGAACTGCTGAACTCCCGCCTGCAAACTGTTATCTTTGTTTCTATGGCCAACACGGTCAGTACCATAGCCGCTCCGGCATATTCCCTGCACATCGGCGACGATGCGTTTTCGCAGCTGGAAGGCTTTTTGAAAAAAGGGAAATTCTCTTCCGTTTTTATTCTCGTCGATGAAAATACGCTGCAGCATTGTCTTCCGCAGCTCGTCACGCGCGTGAAAAAACTCACCGACGCGGAGATCATCGAGCTGGAAAGCGGCGAGAAAAATAAAACGGTCGAAGTCTGCACGCAGGTCTGGCGGGTGCTGGGCGAGCTCGGCGCCGATCGTCATTCGCTGCTGATCAATCTCGGCGGCGGCGTGATCACCGACATGGGCGGCTTCATCGCTTCGACGTTCAAGCGCGGCATTGCTTTCGTGAATATTCCGACGACGCTGCTCGCGCAAATCGATGCTTCAGTCGGCGGAAAAACGGGTGTCGATCTCGACGGTTTAAAAAATGAAGTCGGTGTGTTTGCCAATCCGAAGCAGGTGATCATTTACCCGGGATTTCTGCGCACGCTTTCCCGCCGCGAGATGCTTTCCGGTTTTGCCGAAGCGCTCAAGCACGGACTGATCGCCGATGAAAGCTACTGGGAAATGCTGAAGAGCGTGAACCTCGCGGATACGGTCGATTGGGAAGAGCTCATCACGCGTTCGGTGAAGATCAAGCTTTCCATCGTGGAGAATGATCCGCAGGAAACCGGTGCACGCAAAGCGCTGAATTTTGGTCACACGATCGGTCACGCGCTCGAAACGTATTTCCTCGAACGCGCGCAAAAAACGCTGCTGCACGGAGAAGCGGTGGCGATCGGCATGATCTGCGAAGCATTCCTTTCGGTGCGGATTGCCGGTCTCAACGAAGCGGTGCTGAACGATATCACGAAAGTGTTGTTGTGGCTGTACGGCCCGCAGGAACTGGAGGACGAAGCGGATCACCGCCTGATCGAGCTGATGCGCCACGATAAGAAGAACGAAAAGAGCGAGATCAATTTCACGCTGCTCGAATCGGCCGGCAAGGCTGTGATCAATAAAAAAGCCAGCGCCAAAGACATCATCGAGGCGCTTCACTATTATCGTTTTTCTGCGCGTCATCTTCATTCCTGAAAACATGGAACGTATCCCGCTCCGCATTCCCCCCGTGCTCAAAGGAGAAGTCCGGCTGCCCCTGTCGAAAAGCGAATGCAACCGCCTGCTCATCATCCGCGCAATTACCGGCACCGATTTCGCGCTCCCGGAAATTTCCGATGCGGAAGACACGATGTCGCTGAGCCGCATCCTGTCGCAGCTGAGACAACACACGGACGGCGATACGTACGACGTCGGTCCGGCGGGAACGTCGATGCGTTTTCTTTCCGCGTACCTCGCATCGATCCCCGGCGTATTTCAACTCACCGGCACGGCTCGCATGAAGCAACGGCCGATCGGCATTCTCGTGAAAGCGCTGGAGAGCATCGGTGCGGATATCGAATACACCGACAAGCCGGGATTTCCTCCTCTGAAAATTTTCGGCGGGCCATTGCAGGGCGGAGAAATTGAAGTCGACGGAAGCGTGAGCAGCCAATTCATTTCCGCGCTGCTGATGATCGCACCGACGATGCACAACGGGCTCGTCATTCGTTTCAAAGGCGCCATCGTTTCACGGCCGTACATCGACATGACGATCCGCATCATGGAACGTTTCGGTGTTTCGCCGGTGTGGGACGGTGATACGCTTTCGGTGAGCCACCAGCAATACATGATCGATGATCCGGCCACGCAATTCCGTGTGGAAGCAGACTGGAGCGCGGCGTCGTACTGGTACAGCATGGCGGCGCTGGCGGATGAGGCGGATATTTTTCTCAAAGGTCTGCACGAAGACAGCCTGCAGGCGGATGCGGTTTGCGCATTGCTCTTTCCGTTCCTCGGCGTGAGCACGACGTTTGAAGAAGGCGGCGTGCGACTGAAGAAGAACGGCTATCGTCCGAATGCGTTCGCGTTTGATTTCGAAGATTGCCCCGACATCGTGCAGACGGTTGCTGTAACCGCCGCCGCGCTGAAAATCCCGACGCTGCTCTGCGGACTGAACACGCTGCGCATCAAAGAAACCGATCGCATTGCCGCCGTAAAAAGAGAATTGCAGCGGATCGGCGTGCGTTGCGATGAGCCCGGCAGAGGCATGCTCGACATCCGGAATTTCGATGGGAAAATTGAATCGCCCCTGCGCATTTCCACTTATGACGATCACCGCATGGCGATGGCGTTCGCGCCGTTAGCAATCAAATTTCCGGGAATGATCATTGAGAATCCGGACGTGGTGAAGAAGTCGTATCCGGGGTTTTGGGAAGAGGTGGGGAAAATGTGCTAATGTGCTAATGCGCACGTGTTCCCCGCTTTTTAACCACATAGATTCTGTGTTGTTTTCCAAATCACATCGGAGAATCGTAATTT
>CAMLEF010000262.1 GCA_946478675.1 uncultured Flavobacteriales bacterium
ATGCTGATCGGTGTGATCACGTTGCTCGGCGCGGCAATCGGCCTGATGAATATTATGCTCGTTTCCGTGACCGAACGCACGCGCGAGATCGGCATCCGGAAGGCGCTGGGAGCCACACGCTCGACCATCCGCAACCAGTTTCTCATTGAAGCGGTGGTCATTTGTCAGCTCGGCGGGCTGGCCGGCATCCTGCTGGCACTGCTGATCGGGCTGGGCTTTTCCTTTATTATGAAATCTGCCTTCGTGATGCCGTGGGCCTGGATCGGCCTGGGCGTGACGATCTGCTTTTTCGTGGGACTGATCTCCGGGTTGTATCCCGCCGTAAAAGCCTCCCGCCTCGACCCGATCGAAGCGTTGCGTTACGAGTAAGCGAAAATGTAAATGATGGATAAAAAAAATAGACCTCGAAGGTTTTCAAAAACCTTCGAGGTCTATTTTTTTATCCGTTCGATTTGTAAGAAAAAAGCCTCTCCCGGATGGAAGAGGCTCTTTAGTTTTGCGTCGAAAGAATTTACTCGGCTACGACTTCGAAGTTGAAGGTAGCGAGGATTTCTTTGTGCAGGCGTGCTTTCGCGGTATAGGTACCGAGCGATTTCACAGTATCGGCATTGTCGATCGTGATGTTGCGGCGATCGATCTCGAAGCCGAGCTTGCGGAGGCCTTCTGCGAGCTGAACTGCGGTAACCGAACCGAAGATCTTTCCGTTTTCGCCGGCTTTGGTCGGCACTTTCACGGTCATTTCGGCGAGTTTATTCGCGTTCTTTTCAGCTTCAGCCTTCACTTTCGCTTCTTTATGCGCGCGCTGTTTTACGTTCTCAGCGTGGATCTTCTTCGCTTTTGCGTCGGCGAGAAGAGCGATACCGTTCGGGATGAGGTAATTGCGGCCGTAGCCGGGCTTCACATTTACAACGTCGTCTTTATAGCCGAGGTTGCGTACGTCTTGTTTAAGGATTACTTCCATGGTGCGTCCTCCTGTTATTTAAGTTGGTCAGCCACGTACGGCAACAGTGCGATGTGGCGGGCGCGCTTAACGGCGGTAGACACCTTGCGCTGGAATTTCACCGAAGTACCGGTAAGGCGGCGCGGCAGGAGCTTACCCTGCTCGTTGACGAACTTCAGCAGGAAGTCGCCGTCTTTGTAATCGATGTATTTGATGCCGGCTTTCTTGAAGCGGCAATACTTTTTCTTTTTCACCTCAACCGACGGAGGGTTCAGGTAGCGGATCTCTGAGCTGTTTTCTGCCATGACTGATCTCTTTTAAAGGTTGATTAGGCGTTTTCTTTTTCTTTTTTAGCAGCTGCTTTCGCTTTGTTACGGCGTTTTTCGCTGTAAGCGATTGCGTGCTTGTCCAGGCTGACGGTCATGAAACGCAGGACGCGCTCATCACGTTTGAATGCCAGCTCGAGGTCAGCAACAGCATTGCCGTTAGCCGTGAACTCGAACAGATGGTAGTGACCGGTGGACTTCTTTTGGATCTGGTAAGCCAGCTTTCTCAGGCCCCATGATTCCTCATGAATGACGTTCGCGCCAAGGTCTTTCAGGATCTTGCGGAACTTGCCCACCGCCTCCTTTGCCTGGTCTTCAGACAAAACGGGAGTCAAAATGAAGACGGTTTCGTAATGGTTCATTGTGAATTGATTTTGTTTACCAACCGGCACTTTACCGATCGGGACGGCAAAGGTAATAATTATTTCCACAGCCACGGCAAATGAAAAACGGCTTTCTGCTTATCGGAAAGCATTGATTTACAGTAGAAAAATATCCTTCATCAACCGGAAGCCCACGCTTTTCCGGCGGTTGTTCCCGCTTTCCCTACATTTGCCGCTCCAAACCCGTCCCACATGCAATCCTTCAAATTCGAATACGCCGCTCCCAGCGAACTTTCGTTCGACGATTTCACCGTCAGTGTAAAAATGGGATTTGTCAAGCGACAGTTCCAGTTCGCCAACATCCTGCATTATTACGTGCTGATCACGAAGGACTACCATGTCCTTTACATCACTTACACCGACGATGCCGGCAAAACGAAGAAAGTGCAGCTGTATTCGACGCCGTTCGCTCCTTCCCTTACGGCTGCCGTCCAGGCATTGAAGGAGAAGATCCCGGGAAAAAGCCTGCTCCATCTCGACGAGAAAGAAGCAATGGCCACGCTGAAGATCGCCAACCCGAAAAAATGGGCGCCGGTCGTGGGATTCCTGCTCCTTTGGGGAATCTGCACCATCTGCTTCCTCCCGGGATTGCGTCATTATTTCGATTTCGGCCATGCGAATTATACCGTTGCCGAGCTGCAAGAAAATACCGGTGCGTTCAGTACGAAAAACGTTACCGTCAACGGAAAACTCCTCGATATGGCCGCGGAAGAAACGGTCACTTCGTCGAAAAGCCACACCACCACCCACTCCACTTTTGTTCCGTTCGTCAGTGAAAACTGGGAAGAAGGCCAGCCCATTACAGTCGTGCTCAAATTCAAAGAGCTTTCCGACGAAGAATTCAACAGCCTCGACGGCACGTCTTTCACCGGCGTGATCCGCAACGTCTGGTGGGAAGGTCTTGAAAAAGACAAAGTGGAATTTTTCCGCAATCACTTTAACCTGAACGTGTCCGATTCGGTGGTGCTGGTGGAAGTGACGAACCAGGATACCGGCAACGACCTGTGGGCGCTGATTGCGTTCCTCGCGTTAACGGCTTTCCTGCTGGTGATTGCGTTTGTGGTGGCCCGCAAGCAGCGACGCGGCTGATCAGGAATTCGCGATCTGCTCGGCGCAGCGTTGTCCGTCCATTGCGGCGGAAACGATTCCTCCTGCATAACCCGCACCTTCTCCGCAGGGAAATAAATTCTTCAACTGCGGATGATGCAGTTTTTCCTTATCGCGCGGGATGCGGACCGGTGACGACGTGCGCGATTCCACGGCTACGATGAGCGCTTCGTTCGAGAGATAACCTTTCATCTTCTGCCCGAACACCTTGAAGCCTTCCTGCAGGCGATACGCCAGGTCTTTCGGCAACAGCTCATGCAGCGGCGCAGAAACGGTGCCCGGCTGGTAGGAACAATCCGGCAGCTTCGAAGAAAGTTTCCCGTTGACGAAATCGGCGAGGGCCTGCGCGGGGGCTGTCTGCGTTTTCCCGCCGGCTTCCCAGGCGATGCGCTCGAGCAACTGCTGGTAACGCAAACCCACGAACGGTCCGCTGCCAAAATCTTTCAGCTCTTCCGGCTCTACCGAAACGACAATACCGGAATTCGAATAGGGATTGTTACGCTTCGACGGCGACCATCCGTTCGTTACCACCTGCTCGGGGCCGGTAGCACAAGGCGCGATGATGCCGCCGGGGCACATGCAGAACGAATAAACGCCCTTTCCGCCGACCTGGTGCACGAGGCTGTACGAAGCAGCCGGCAAAAATTCGCGGGCGGCATCCACCTGGTTTCGGTTGCAGTGATATTGCAGCGAATCGATCAGCGCCTGCGGATGTTCTACGCGAACGCCCATCGCAAACGGTTTCGCTTCGATGAGCACCTGCCGGCGATGGAGCAATTCGAAAATATCACGGGCGGAATGGCCGGTCGCCAGCAAAATATGCGGAGCGATGAAGGTTTGCGCTTCGCCGTTCTTCTCGGCAATCACTGCTTTCACCGTATCGTTTGCGATCTCGAAATCGGTGACGCGCGTATCGAAGTGAATTTCTCCGCCGGAACGCAGGATGTTTTCCCGCATCGCGATGATGATGTTCGGCAGCTTGTTCGTTCCGATATGCGGATGCGCGTCTGCAAGAATCGTTTCATCTGCGCCGTGTGCTACGAAGAGCTCGAGGATGCGCTGTACGTCGCCGCGCTTGTGCGAACGCGTGTAGAGTTTTCCGTCGGAGTACGTTCCTGCGCCGCCTTCCCCGAAACAATAATTCGAATCGGGATTGACGATGTGCTCTTTATTGATGGCGGCGAGATCGCGGCGGCGGCGTTGTACGTCTTTACCACGTTCGAGAATGATCGGCTTTCTTCCGAGCTCGATCAATCGCAATGCAGCGAACAATCCCGCAGGCCCAGCACCGATCACGATCACCGGCGTTTTTGTGCTTACGTCGACCGGTTCCCAATGAAACGCAGGTTCGGGCACCGGCTCACCGATAAACACGTCGAGCTGCACATGCACCTTCACAAATTTCGAGCGCGCGTCGATGGAGCGCTTGACGAATTTCCATCCGGAGATTTCTTCTTCGTCCACACCGAGCGTTTCTACCAGGTGCAAGCGCAACGCCTGCGCGTCGAACGCCTGCCGGGGTGTCAGCGCCAGTTGAAGAGATCGGATCATGAGAATTTAGCCTTCGAACGTGAAGGAAACGAGAAACATTTTCGAGCGAAGGCTGTCGATCGAATTGGTGAAGATGCCGCCTGCAGGATCTTTCACCAGCAGGTTGCGCAGTCCCAGCGACAATTTCAGCTCGATCCCGAATTTGAAATACGGCAGGAAAAAATCGCAGCCTGCGCCGGCTTCGTAGCACCAGTCGTTCTTGGCGAGCTTCACCACTTTCTGCGCATTCGTGGCGGAAGCGTTGTTCACGTCTTTCTGCGAAGCAAGGTCAAGCGTATATTTTCCGCCGGCCACCATGTACGCCGCAAAGTTGTTCAGTCGCTTCGAGCGGACCTTGATGTCGAGCGGAAAATCAAGAAAAGTCGATTCCACTTTCTTGACGTAATCGACCGTGTCTACGCCTTCGACATGATACTCGATGCTTCGCGAGCCGAACGCAATGTCCGGAACGAAACGCAGCGTCACATATTCATGCAATCGCAATTCGGAAACAATGCCGAGGTTGAAGCCTGTGTGTTTCGAGGAAAGAATCGTCTTGACGGAATCCGGCAGCGAATGCACCGGCGTGATCATGAAGTTGGTGCTGTTGACGCCGAGAAAAAAACCGAAGTGGATCGGATCGCCGTAATATTCCTGGCGGTTCTGCGATTGCCCGCGAAGGGAAAGCGTAGTACCGGCAAGAAAAACCAGGAGCAGGAAGGACCGCAAAAACTTTCGCATCATGCTGTAAAAATAACGAGGTAAAGATAAGGTTATTGTGTTGCGGGGTTCGTGTTGCGGGGTTCGTGTTGCGTGTTGCGGGGTTCGTGTTGCGTGTTGCGGGGTTCGTGTTGCGTGTTGTGGGGTTCGCGTTGCGGATTGCGAGGGATGTTCATCAGCTGGTTTGACTGCGGAAGAAGAAAATCAAAGATTCCAATTCCCTTTTTTATAATTCGTTCATTAACGCAACTCGCACCCCGCATCCCCGCAACATCCGATCGGACTGCTGCAGTAACAGTATAGCAGAACCACTCCCTGCAATGCTGCTGTCTACTTAACCTTTTTTCCCGCTATAGATAGAGGCGATGCCGAACGTCAAAGGTTGCCAGCTGACGTTGGAAAATCCTGTTTTTTTCATCAGCGCAACAAAGTTCTCTCCGTCGGGGAACGCGTCTACCGATTCGGGAAGATAAGTATAGGCGCGGGCATCTTTGGAAAACATCCGGCCAATGGTCGGCATGATGCGGTGAAAGTAGAAATTGTACAGCTGCTTCACGGGAAACTTGCGCGGGCGGGAAAATTCCAGCACCACCAGCGTACCGCCCGGCTTCAGCACGCGATACATGCCGGCAAGGCCTTTGGAAAGATTCTCGAAGTTGCGCACGCCGAACCCGACAGTGATCGCATCGAAAGTATTGTCGGCGAAAGGAAGATTCTCTGAGTCGCCCGACTGCAGCTCGATCTTTTTGTCGAGGCCCAGCTGCTTCAGTTTTTCGCGGCCGAACTTCATCATGCCTTCCGAAATATCCACGCCGATCACCTTGTCGGGGCTCAGCCGCTTGTTCGCTTCGATCGCAAAATCGCCGGTGCCCGTCGCTACGTCGAGGATCATTTTCGGATGCGAAGGCTGCAGCAGCTTCACCGATTTTTTCCGCCAGCCTTTATGAATGCCCAGCGAAAAAAGCTGGTTCAGGAAATCATAGCGGTAAGCGATGTTATCGAACATTTCCGCCACCTGCTCTTTTTTGCCGGTCGACGAATTATACGGAGTAACGGAAGACATTGGGGCAAAGGTACGGAGAGTTCGGGCATTCGGTGAGTCGGGCATTCGGTAATTCGGGTATTCGGTAATTCGGGCATTCGATAATTCGGTACCAATTTGGAATTGGGTCGGATTCCATTTAAAAAGGGATACGTGTAACCTGCGCAATTCGTGGCGGAATTACTCTCCTGCAAAAACCAGCTTTACCGTTACAACGCCCTCCGCCGAAGCGATACGGCAGCTATAAGTTCCCGGCGATAAATGCAACGCCTGCGCGTCAATTGAAAACGTATGCGTTCCGGGAGTGTGCGGCTCTTCGCGGGACACACTGATCACGCGGCCGGATAAATCGTAGAGCGTGATATTTACCGGCGTTGCTTTTTTCAGCGTGTACTGCAGCGTGGTCGTTTGCAAAAACGGCTCGGGGAAACTTTTTACGGCGAAAATTTCCGGCTGCCCGTCCTGAACGCTCATCCACGAAGGACAAATGCGCACGATGGCACCGTTGGGCGTATAACCGCCCTCGAGCGCATACACACAACCGTCGCTGCCTTCGCGGATCGTCGTCAATCCGCCGCTCGTCGTCGCATCGAGCCACGTCACGCGTGATAACACCGTATCGTATGCCGGCGGATTGCCCAATGTGAGATCGTAAATGTTGCCGTAATCATTG
>CAMLEF010000263.1 GCA_946478675.1 uncultured Flavobacteriales bacterium
GCTTTCGCGAACCGGGTTGGGCCGACGCGGGTTGTCCCTTTGAAAAAGCCGGCATCCGGCTTCGCACAGGCAGGAGAACCGAGATGACCGACCCAAATCCGAAGCCCGACGCGGGACAAAAGGCCGAGCAGCGCAAGCCGCGCAACCCCGGCAATCCGACCGGCGACGGCACGAATGCAGTTACCGGACTCAGCACCGGCACCTACACCGTGCTCGTGACGGACGCGAACAACTGCCTGGTGGCACCGACTGTTACCATTACAGAGCCGAGCGCGATCAGCTTCTCTGCCGCATCACAAACGAACGTTTCGTGCAACAGCGGTTCGAACGGCGCAGCGAGCGTCAACGCAGCCACCGGCGGCACGGGCAGCTTCACCTACAACTGGACGCCCGGCAACCCGACCGGCGACGGCACCACGAGCGTTACGGGACTTAGCGCAGGCACTTACACCTGCACGGCATCGGACGCGAATGGCTGCACCGCAACGGCAACGTTCAACATCACCGCACCGTCAGCGATCAGCACTTCCGCTTCATCGACACCAAGCTCGTGCACGGCAAGCACCGGTTCTGCAACCGTTCTCGCTTCCGGCGGCGCGGGCAGCTTCACGTATTCCTGGGCGCCCAGCGGCGGAACGGCTGCGATCGCCACATCATTGGCAGCGGGTACTTACACCTGCACCGTCACCGATGCCAACAGCTGCACGGCGACACAAACCGTTGCTGTAGCGACTGCATCCGGTCCTTCCGCATCGGTGAGCGCACAAAGCAACGTGACGTGCAACTCGCTTTGCGACGGCAGCGCTACGGTTTCCGCTTCAGGCGGCACAGCACCGTACGCGTACAGCTGGTCACCGAGCGGCGGCACCACCGCCACCGCGTCGAACCTTTGCGCAGGAAGTTACACCTGCACGGTTACCGACGCCAACAGCTGCGTAGTCACGGCAACGGTGAACATCACCCAACCGTCCACGCTCACGGTAACGATGTCGAAGACCGATGCGACCTGCGCGAACAACGACGGCACGGCAACGGCAACACCGTCGGGCGGAACCGCTCCGTATTCCTATTCCTGGTCGCCGGGCGGACAAACGACGCAGACGATCAACGGTATTGCAGGCGGCACTTACACCTGCACGATCGTCGACAACAACGGCTGCACCACGACGGGCACGATTACCGTGAACACGGGTGGTTGCGGACCGACACAACTGGCGTCCGGTTCCTGCGGCATTACCATGTCGACGCTTACGCAACTCCTCACTTGCAACCCCGTAGCCAACGCTACGAACTACCGCTACCGTTTGATCTGTACAGCACAAGGATACAACCAGGTATTCGTGCGGGGCAGCAACAGCAATAACTTCTCGCTGGTCAATCATGCTACCGGCATTCAATACGGCCGCACCTATACTGTAGAAGTAGCCGCTTATGTCGGTGGCTCCTGGAGCGATTACGGAAACATCTGCACGGTCACTACGCCGGCAACCATTCCGGTCACCCAGCTTGCTTCCGGTTCCTGCGGCGTAACGATGGCAACGCTCGACCAGATCCTGCTTTGCAACAGTGTACCGGGAGCAACCAACTATCGTTATCACATCGTCTGCGCCGCACAGGGATACGACCAGACGGTTGTGCGTAACAGCTCCCTGAACAATTTCTCGCTGACGAACCATGCGACCGGCATAGAGTACAACAGAACGTATACGATCGAAGTTGCGGCCAATGTTAGCGGCGTGTGGGGCGCTTACGGATCAGCCTGTACGGTCACTACTCCTGCAACGATTCCTGCGACGCAGCTTACTGCAACCTATTGCGGCTCCACACTGACAGCGCTGACCCAGACTATTTCCTGCAACGCTGTTGCCGGCGCAATTAACTACCGGTATCATATTGTTTGCGCTGCGCAGGGCTATGACCAGACGTTCCTCCGTAACAGTTCTCAGAACAACTTCTCACTGGTCAATCATGCTACTGGTATTCAATACGGTCAGACTTACAGCATTGAGGTCGCTGCTTATGCCAACAACACCTGGGGGCCTTATGGTAACGTGTGCACGGTAACCACACCCGCGTCGATACCGCTTACACAACTGGCGTCCGGCAGCTGCGGCGCAACGCTTTCCACGATGGGACAGCTGTTGAACTGCGTCAGCGTTGCGGGCGCTACCAATTATCGCTACCATATCGTTTGCGCTGCGCAGGGCTATGACCAGACATTCCTCCGAAACAGCGCACAGACCAACTTCTCACTGGTCAATCATGCTACCGGCATTCAATATGCGCGCACTTACAGCATCGAAGTTGCCGCTTACGTTTCAGGCGTATGGGGAGCTTACGGAACAGTTTGCACAGTCACCACGCCTTCTGCTCCGCCGATCGCTCAGAGAAATACGGAGAATGTTCCTTCTGTCGAGCGTACCGCGCCTGAAGCAACGGATGCCCTCACACTGGATGTTTTCCCCAACCCGTTCAATGAAAACCTGACGGTGGTAACGAATGGCAACGTTCATGATATCTATATCATGAATGTTTATGGTGCGCTGGTAAAAACAGTTTCGGTGACGGAAGACCGGACGGAGATCAGCTTCGCCGAGCTGCCTGCGGGCATGTACATCATCGAAGCAAGAACAGAAGACGGCGTCATCACCAAACGCGTGATCAAACAATAACCGTTAACATTGAAAATGAAAAAGCGGGGGCCGAAAATGCTCCCGCTTTTTTTGTTCCCATAAAAACAATCCGGTGCTTCGACAACGCATCTTCTGAAACAGCTTGTTTTACCTTTGAGAAAATTTCCTGTATGGAAAACATCCAGCTGACGCCTTCTTCACTTGCCTTTCTTCGCGAGCTCGGAAAACACAACAACCGCGATTGGTTCAACGCGCGCAAAGAGCGGTTTCTCGAAGAGCAGGAACAGTTCATTCGTTTTGCCGAAGCGCTGCTGCACGAGATGAACCGTCACGACCGGATCGAAACGCCCAGCGGAAAGAAAAGCGTGCTGCGCATTTACCGCGACACGCGCTTCTCGAAAAACAAATCGCCGTATCATACGCGTTGGGCGCTGTTCTTCAAACGCGCAACGAAGCTCCGCCGGGGAAGCTACTACCTCCATCTCGAGCCCGGCAACAGTTTTGTCGAAGGCGGCTTCTGGGGGCCCGAAGCGCACGACCTCAAACGGCTTCGCGAAGAATTCTCGATGGACCCGGCGCCGCTGCGAAAGATACTGAAGTCAAAAACTTTTCGCGAAATGTTCGGAACGCTGCAGGGCGAACAATTAAAAACCGCGCCGAAAGGTTTCAGCACCGACGATCCGGCTATCGATTTAATACGTTACCGGCAGTTCCTGGTCGTGCGGAAATTCAGCGACAAAGAAGTGCTCGCGAAAAATTTCCTGGAAAAAGTCAACGACACCTTCCGAAAAATGCGGCCGTTCCTCGATTACATGAGCGACGTGCTCACGACCGACACCAACGGCATTTCCATTGTCGAAGAAGAGTAAAACGGCACGTGTGGAAATAAAAAAGACATCCCGCAAGAGATGTCTTTTTCAATAAAAAATTCCGCTCAGCCTTTGTGCTGCTGCTCGAACATGGCATCGGAGCGGCGCTGCATTTCTTCCCACGTCACATCTTCGATATGCGTGGCGATGGTCCACTTGTGCCCGAACGGATCGATGAGCGAACCGGTGCGGTCGCCGTAAAACTGATCTTTCACTTCCATGTTCTGGTCGACTTTCGCACCGGCTTCGATCGCGCGGCGGAATACTTCATCCACGTTCTCCACGTAAATGCAAATGCCGACGGGCGTACCGCCGAGCGTTACCGGGCTGTTGTTTCCCCACTCCGGGAATTCATCGGCGATCATGATCCGCGAATTGCCGATCTGCAGTTCCGCATGGCCGACTTTTCCTCCGGGCATCGAGATGCGGCCGATCTCTTTTGCGCCGAAGGCTTTGTTATAAAATTCGATCGCTTTGCCCGCATCTTTCGTAATGAGATACGGCGTTACGCTGTGATAACCTTCCGGGATGGCATTGACTTTCTTGCTCATGATCTCTCTTTTTTAATGATGAACTATTAATGCTCAAAATTAAACCGCGCAGCAGCCGTTGTCAAGCGAAGGATTCACGGCAAGCGTAATCTTCTGAAATTTTAATACAATATTTCATTTGGCGTTTCATTGCTGTTTTAAAAAACGGTCTAACTTGCTGTCACCCTCACGCTGCTCCAAAACATAACCCCATGCGCACCTTCGTTCCCGGTGAATCACGGATTCCCCGTTTTGCTTTCGCGATAGCGTGAACGAATGTTCCTTCCCCCAACGAAACTCACGAACCAAAACCCCTGCACTATGGCACCCGACGCGAAATACGTCAAAACAAAAATCATTGCCGGCGATGCGCCGGACTTCCGTTATCCTGAAGCACAACTTGCGCCCGTCGCGCAAAAGCAAAACTGGGGACTGGCATTTTCCGGCGGCGGCACACGTTCCGCGACACTGACGCTCGGGCAGCTGCGCGCGCTCCGTCAGATCGGCATCCTCGACCAGTTCCGTTATTGCTCTTCCGTTTCCGGCGGCACCTGGGGCGTTACGCCGTTCATCTTTCTCGATCCTTCCATCAGCGACGAGCAGTTTCTCGGCAGCTACAAAGCGCCGCAGGATATTTCGCTGGATGATCTCAGCGCCGACGATCCGAAATCGATGGCTTCGGCGATCTCGCGTTCGAAGATCGTCAAGAGCGCTTTCAGCAATATGCTGGAAGGTGACGAGCTGTTCTCGAAGATCGTCGGCGATATTTTCCTGAAACCGTTCCTCATCAATGAAAATCTCTTCTTCACCTTCAACGACGAAACGTATCCTGACGGAGAATACGAATCTCACGCACAACGATTTTTACACGACGCCTACTGAGCGGAAGCGGCCGTTCCTCATTGTCAACTCGACGATTCTCCGCAGCGTGGAAATGCGCATTCCCTTCGAGATGACCCCGCTGTACTGCGGCATCAAGCAGCTGTATCCCAATGCGGGCTCCAACGAGCGTTACGATATCGGCGGGGGATTTGTGGAGCCGCACGGATTCGATTCGGATTCGCCGGATACGATTGAAAACGATGTCGCATTGGTGCGGCTTCATCGCAACCGATTGAGCATTTCCGACATGCTCGGCTCGAGCGGCGCAGCGCCTGCGGATGTGTTCCGTCGCTTCCTGCCGATGACGCAGCCGTTCCCGAATTTCAATTACTGGGCGCCGACTGCAACCGGTGATCGTTTGCGCGAAAAAGCGTACGACTTCGGCGACGGCGGCCTGCTGGAAAATCTCGGCATCATGTCGCTGTTGCGGAGAAAAGTGGAGAAGATCGTCGTTTTCGTCAATGGAAAAACGAAGATCCAGAAGCAGGACGAAACGAGCTTCATCATTTCTGATTCGATTCCTGCGCTTTTCAAATCGATCCCGAACCAATACGGCGACCGCGATTTCGACAAGAACGTGGTGCTTGCCAACGACAACAGCGAATACGTGACGCTTGCCAACGATCTTTTCGAAAAACAGCGACGCGGCCTGCCGACGATCCACTTCGGCACGTATTCGGTAAAAGCGAACGCGCACCACGATATCCAGGGCGGCTGGCAGGTGAAGATCTGCTGGGTGTACAATTCGATGCCGACGAAATGGTTCGACCAGCTGCGTTACGACGTGAAGAGCAATCTCACGAACGACAAATACGGGAAGGATTTTCCTTACTTCAATACGTTCATGGAAAATTTCCCGCACATCATCGATCTCTCGCTCGAAGAAACGCAGCTCGCGTCGCAGCTTTCTTCGTGGATGCTGATGGATGCGGCCGATGATCTTGTCAACTTCCTTCAACGATAAATTCGATGACTGAACTTGCTATCGGCGAATCAACGACGACAACCGTTCCTGCCGTCGATCCGCGTTTCCGCACCGGCATTCACTTGCGCAAAAACGCGGAATATAAATTCGAAGCGGAACCGCCGGAACAAACCTGGAGAGACGGTGAATCACTGGATCCTTTCACAGCCGATGGAAGAATGGTCATTTTGCTGGCATTGCCACAGCTGTTTTTGCGCATGCCGACGGTGAAATGGTTTGCGTTGCTCGGCAGCATCGACGAAAAAAGATCGACTTTCTTTAAGATCGGAACGTTGCGCGAATCGTATCATCCGCCGCAGGATGGCGAGCTGGTGTGCTTTGCGAACGATGCCTGGGGCTGCAAGGATTATTGGTACACGCACAACAACAGCGGCCAGATCACGATCCGTGTGACGCGCATTGCGTAAACTATTTCAATTCGATCCACACCGGCGCATGATCGCTCGTCTTCTCCCAGCCGCGCACGTGCTTGTCGACGCCAACGGCTTTGAGCTGTTTGACGAGCTGCGGGCTGAGCAGGAAATGATCGATGCGTAATCCCGCGTTGCGTCCGTAAGCGTTGCGGAAATAATCCCAGAACGTATAGATCGTTTCGTCGGGATGCAGCTTGCGCATCGCGTCGGTCCAGCCTTGCGCGAGCAGTTCGCGGAATGCTTCGCGGCACTCGGGGCGAAACAGCGCATCTTCCACCCAGCGTTCCGGCTTGTACACGTCGTTCTCGGTCGGGATAATGTTGAAGTCGCCGGTGAGCACGACCGGCTTTCCGAGTGAAAGCAATTCGGCGGCGTGCTTGTTGAAACGTTTCATCCAG
>CAMLEF010000264.1 GCA_946478675.1 uncultured Flavobacteriales bacterium
GCGAGTGGCACGTCGGCCGCCGTGTAGGTTTCCGTCGAAGTGCCGACCGGGAAGAAGCTGCCGCTGCCGATACCGTTCGTCATCATCGTGGTAACGCCCGAGCAGTTGTCGGTGCCCATCGGTGCGTTGTAATTCACGATTGCGCCGCATTGGCCCGGATCAGAGTTGACGGTGATCGTCGTGCCGTTGATCACAGGAGCTTCCACGTCATTCACCGTAATCGTGAACGAAGCGCTTGCCGTATTGCCGGAAGCGTCGGTGACCGTATACGTTTCGGTCGTCGTTCCTACCGGGAAAGTGGATCCGCTGCCGAGGCCCGCCGTCATAGCAGTCGTCGACGTGCAGTTGTCGCTGCCGACAGGTGCGGTGTAATTCACCACAGCGCCGCAGACGCCTGCATCCGCATTCACCGTAATGTTAGCCGGAGCGGTGATCGTCGGAAGTTCGTTGTCGGTAACGATGACATCGAACGAGCAGGTCGCCTGGTTGCCGAGGCCGTCATCCACCATGAAGGTTTGCGTGGTGGTGCCGACGGGGAACGTCGAACCCGATGCGAGCCCGGCCGTTTGTGTGGTCGTTACTACTGCGTTGCTCGTATAAGAAATGATCACGATACCATCGCCGGTGTTGGAGCCGCCGACGTTCGTCTGGTTGGTGCCTGCGTTGTAAGAACCGCCGCCGCCGCCAACGCCTGCGGTGCTGTTACCGCCGGAGCCGCCGCCGGAGTAGCCGCCGCCACCGCCGCCAACAACATAAGAAGAGCCGGAGCCGCCGCCGCCGAATCCGCCGTTCGCCGGGGAATTCGTCGGTCCGCCTGCGCCGCCGTTTACGAATGCAGAGCCGCCGGTGCCGGATGTCCAGCCGTCAGCGCCATTGGTAAGCAGTCCGCCGCCCGCACCCGACTGGAAGCCGGAAGCGCCGATGCTGCCGCCATTGCCGCCGCTCCCGCCGACACCGCCGCCGCCTGCGCCCGTGCCGCCGGAAGTCCCGGTTTGGCCGTGCTTATCGGGAGAATCGGCGCCTTGTGAGCTGCCGCCGCCGCCGCCCGCAACGATGAGCGGTGCGTTGGAATTGTCGGTGACGAAGGTGCCGCCGCCGCCGCCGTTGCCGCTGCCGTTGGAAGGCTGTTGGCCAACGAGGATCTTCAGCGTCTGTCCGGGTGTAACGGTGAAGTCGCCCTGCATGTCGGCGCCGAGGCCGGGCTGCGTGGTGGAGCTGGTGTTGTAGCCGCCCTGCGCGCCTTTCGCCTGGATGTGGATCGAGGTGACGCCGGCAGGAACCGTCCACGTGACGATCGAGCCGGTGTAGCTGAAGGTTTGCGAGGTGGTAGAGCACGGGTTGGTGCCGACGGGAGCGGTGTAGGTTACCACAGCACCGCAGCTGCCCGCGTCATTGTTAACGGAAATGTTGCCGGGACACGTGATGGTCGGGCATTGCGCGTTGGCCGGGGAAAAGCCGAGCATCGCCGCTGCGAAGGGCAACAGCAGTTTCAGGTAGTTTTTTTTCATGTGAAAAGGATTAAAGGGGGGACTTGGTGTTTGCTTTTCAAAAATAAGAATAAAACGTAACCCGTGCGATTTCACTTGTTCCAGCGTTCAGCCAAACGGCCCCACTCCTAATCGGGTTTTTATGGCGAACATAAACGTTATTGCCATTTTTATCTGTAAAGGATTATTCAAGAGTTATGATTTGTATGAGCATTACCAAAGAAATAGTTTTGTTATGAGCTTTAAATTTGAAAAAATGCCAAGCCGCAAAACAGTAAAGCAGATCTTAGTCCCTCCCACAAAAAAGATAGTTAGAGAATGAGCGATTATCACTGTATAGAGATCGAATTTCCAAATGTTGATTTTAGCAAGTTTGGTAATGGTGTCAACAAGGCCTCGATAAATGCCACTCACCATGCCCATTTGTATCCACGCGAAAATGAGATTGAATTGCGGATTTTCTTCGACGAAGAAGAAGGTTTCGGCGATTGCTTTATAGGCTGGACAAGTAAAATCGCTTGGGGAAAATTTGGCTCATTTATCAAAATAGAAATAACAAAAAATTATACGAATGATCGCATACAAAGAATTGATCTGTCAGAAGCTAAATTAGTTGGCTGGGCAAATAATACGCGGTTTTATGAAAATGGGAAGAAGTATATTGTTGTTAAAATTAATACTGTAAAGTTTTATTGGAATCCTCAAAAAACTGAAAGTAATTCGGCGGAATTTTATTTAGATGACAAGGGGTTTAGAGTTGTTGCACCTTTCTATTCCGTCTTCTCCCCCAAAACATGGTTTAAAAATGACGGCAATTTTAATATTCTAAGAATGAAGGATTCTACCAGATTCTACCAGCTGGGTAAGTCAACTTTTCGGCCAGAATTTTTTTTCGTTACAAAAGACGATTGTAATGATAGAATGGCTACAGTTACTAAAGAGCCTAAAATTCAGTTTAAATACAAAACGGCGGTCACAGAGCACGAAGCTGTTTTTTATGGTGATATTGTTGTGATGTTGGCCTCATTTTATCACCACATAAAGATTGATTACGTTGTTCGTAAAATACATCTATCGGAATGTTCGATTACAATAAAGAATGTTAGTCAACACAAAACTTTTGAAACTAACGGGAATCTTTTTGGATTTGGACTTCTATGGGATTTTAATAGATTTCTACAGTCCGGTTGGCAAAAAGAAACTATAAAGAATTTTGCCCTACTATCAAGAGCGATTTCATTATTTAATCAGTCACATCTAGTTGATAGTCATTCTGCATTTTTAATTCGATACAACATCATTGAGGTTTGTGATAAACATAAACGGGGTAATTTGAAATTTAATCTTGTCCTAAATGAAAAGCAGTCGAAAATCAAACACGATGAGGCATTGTTAAAACTTTTGGAAACAATAGACGAATCAGAGCACGATGAATTTAAAAAGCGGTGGTATGACGTGCAGGCGCAATTGCAAAACAAACCAATGAAAAATCAGTTGGCTTCGTTTTTAGAAAGTCAAAACATAAACATTAGTACATTACCAATAAAACTGAGGGATTTAAAAAGACTTCGGGATGATATTACGCATGGAAGCATTAACAAAGTAAACGCAGAGCAGCTTAGGCAGGCAAATATTCTGCTTTATAGGCTCAATGGAATATTAATCTTGAATTTGATGGGTATAAAAGATTGGAAACTAAACACGGAGATAAACTAAGCTGACCAGCGAATCTTGGATTATAGCCCACAACCCCGTTTCAATCTGTATCTTTATCCCCTATGCCAACTTCTCTCGTTACCGGCGGCGCCGGGTTCATTGGCGCTCATGTAACAGCCGACCTGCTGAAAATGGGCCATCGCGTGATTGTGCTCGACGATCTTTCCGGCGGCTTCGAAGAAAATGTGCGGCCCGGCGCGGTTTTTATCAAAGGCTCCGTCACCGATCATGAATTGCTGGCGAAACTTTTCCAGGTCTACCGTTTCGATTACGTCTATCATTTTGCCGCCTACGCAGCGGAAGGGCTCAGCCATTTCATCCGCCGCTTCAATTACACGAACAACCTCATCGGCAGCGTCAACCTCATCAACGAAGCGATTAAGCATAAAGTGAAATGCTTCGTGTTCACGTCGTCCATTGCCGTGTACGGTGCGCTCAAGCCGCCGATGCGCGAAGACATGACGCCCGTTCCGGAAGATCCGTACGGCATTGCAAAGCTGGCGGTCGAGCAGGACCTGCGGACGGCGCACGAGATGTTCGGCCTCGATTACGTCATCTTCCGCCCGCATAATGTGTACGGCGAATTCCAGAATATCGGCGATCGTTACCGCAACGTCGTCGGCATCTTCATGAACCAGCTCATGCAGGGCAAGCCGCTGACGGTTTTCGGCGACGGTTCGCAAACGCGCGCGTTCAGCTACATCGGCAATATATCTCCCGTCATGGCGAATTGCGTGAACGTTCCTGCCGCGATGAACCGCGTGTTCAACATCGGCGCAGACCGCGAATACACCGTCAATGAGCTCGCGAAAGAAACGATGAAAGCGATGGGCATCAACGGCGAGCTGCGTTATCTTCCTGCAAGGAACGAAGTGCTGCATGCGCATGCCGATCACTCGGCCGTAAAAGCAGTGTTCGGCGACGAGCATCATACGGAGCTCGGCGAAGGATTGCACCGCATGGCCATGTGGGCAAAAGAAGTTGGCGTTCGCAAAAGCAAACGCTTCACTGATATCGAAATCACCGAGAAGCTTCCGCCGGTCTGGCTCGAAGACTAACTCCGCGTCACCGTGTCTCCGTGGTTAACCGCTATGGTTTCCTATAATCAATCTCCCGCACGCATTCTGAAAACCGGTGAGGCCGAAGTGGCTTCGTTCGTCGCTGCTCCGCTCAATGCCGACGCTTCCACCGTGGAATCATTCGGCGATGAATGGAACCGTTTTTCTTCGTTCAGCGAAGAAGAGCTGAAGAAAGCCGGCGACCAGTATTTCGATATCGTGACGGAGGAAATGGTGAACAAAGAAACTGTCGCGCTCGACATTGGTTGCGGAACAGGACGATGGTCGCGTTTTCTTTCGCCGCGCGTGAAATTTATCGAGGCGGTCGATCCCGGTGAAGCGGTGCGTGCTGCTGTGCCGTTTACGAAACCTTGCGGCAACATTCGCGTAACGCAGGCGGGTTACGGCAATCTTCCGTTCGCGAAAGAGTCATTCGATTTTGTGTTCAGCCTCGGCGTGGTGCATCATCTTCCCGATACGGTCGGCGCGATCAAAGAAGCGGCGTCGATGGTGAAGAAGAACGGCTGGCTGCTGCTCTACATTTATTACCGCCTCGACAACCGCGGAATTTTCTTTCGCTTCATTTTCGGAATGTCGGATCTCGTGCGGCGGGTGGTGTCAAAACTGCCGCGTGCGCTGAAATTTTTTGTCTGCGAAGTAATTGCGATTTTTGTCTACCTGCCCTTCCTGCTTCTGACGCGACTCGTCCGTTTGTTCGGCGGCAATGCCTGGCGAAAAGTTCCGCTGGCGTATTACGTCGACAAGCCCTGGAAAGTGATCCGTAACGATGCGCTGGATCGTTTCGGAACGCCGCTGGAAAAGCGCTTTTCGAAGGAAGAGATCGCGTCGATGCTGCGTGAAGCCGGAATGCAGGATATCCGTTTTTCCGAAGAGGAACCGTACTGGCACGTTGTCGCCCGCAAATGAAGAAGAAAATACTTTTTATCGCAGCTCACCGTCCCGGCCGCGCACCCGGACAACGGTTCCGTTTCGAGCAATACCTCGATCATCTCAACGCCAACGGTTTTGAATGCGAGCTTTCGTTCATCATCTCGGAAGCGGACGATAAGCTTTTGTATAAGAAAGGCCATTACTTCGAGAAGTACCGCATTCACCGCCGCAGCCTGCGCAAACGAAAGCTCGACGCCAGACGCGCAAACGACTTCGATATCATCTTCATTTTCCGCGAAGCGTTGATCACCGGCACCACGCGTTTTGAAAAACTCTTCAGCGAAAGCAAAGCGAAAGTCGTTTTCGATTTCGACGACGCCATCTGGAAGCTCGACGTTTCGGAAGCGAACCGCATGTTCGGATTTTTGAAGCGTCCCGAAAAAACCGGCGAGATCATCGGCATGTGCGATCTCGTTTTCGCCGGCAACGAATACCTCGCGACGTACGCGAAAAAATTTAATAAGAATGTCGCCATCGTTCCCACGACGATCGACACCGACGAATACTGCGCCGTTCCTGTGACGAAAGATCCGTCGAAGCTCACCATCGGCTGGAGCGGCAGCATTACGACGATCAAACATTTTGAATTCGCATTGCCGTTCCTGCGCATTCTGAAAAAAAAATACGGCGAACGCATCGAAGTAAAAGTCATCGGCGACGGTTCGTACGTGAACGAAGAGCTCGGTATCCGCGGGCTTCCCTGGAAAAGAGAAGACGAGCTGAAAGAGTTGTCGACGTTCGATATCGGCATCATGCCTTTGCCGGATGATGAATGGGCAAAAGGCAAATGCGGTTTGAAAGGATTGCAATACATGGCGCTCGGCATTCCCACGCTGATGTCGCCGGTAGGTGTGAATACGGAAATCATCCGCGACGGCGAAAACGGTTTTCTTGCGTCGACAACGGAAGAGTGGGTGGAGAAGATCGGCCAGCTGATCGCATCGCAGGAATTGCGGAAGCAGATGGGCGAAGCGGCGCGAACGACGGTGGAGGAGAAGTATTCGGTGAATGCGTGGAAGGAGAAGTATGTGGAGCTGCTGGGAGCATTAGCAGGAAAATAAATTGAACCACGGAGACACGGAGGCACGGAGTTTTTTCTCTGTGTCCCCGTGTCTCCGTGGTTTATTTCACCCACGCTCCTTTGAAAATGTTAAATTTGCTCCTCATTTCTCATCACTTATGGACGCAACGACTACTCTCCAAAACACCGCTCTTACTCAAAAGCACATTGCGCTCGGCGCGAAAATGGTTCCGTTTGCCGGTTACAACATGCCGGTTTCCTATTCGGGCCTTAACGAAGAACATCTTACCGTGCGCAATGCAGTCGGTGTGTTCGACGTGTCGCACATGGGTGAATTCATTCTCAAAGGCGAAAAAGCGCTCGACCTCATCCAGCTCGTCACCACGAACGACGCATCGCAGCTATATGACGGCCGTGTACAATATTCCTGCATGCCCAACGGCAAAGGCGGCATCGTGG
>CAMLEF010000265.1 GCA_946478675.1 uncultured Flavobacteriales bacterium
GACATAGAGAAATAATGGAAGTCGAAGATGAAAGACTACAACGCGAAAGTGAGCACGAAAGGCGACATCTTCGCGGATAACGCATTGATCAAAGAGATCAGCGACAATACCGTCGACGTTTACGCGCGCGTGGAGAAAGGCAGCAACGATAACGAATGGAAATTCATCGTCGGCTTCCAGATGGGGGAAGACTGGCTGAGTTCGTCAAAATATCCTGCGCAGTACAAAGCTGCGGAGAAGATCGTGAAGGATTTTGCCACGAAGATGACGAAGGATGCGATGGGCGACAAAGTGAAAACCGCGGAGAAAGCGCTCAATAAAGTGAAAGACGAAAAATCCGATCTCGAGAAGAAGAATAAAGATCTTCACGACGACATCACGAATTACCAGGACAAGATCAAAAAAGCCGAAGACGACATCAAGAGCAACGAAGACGAGCAGAAGAAGAAACAGGCGGAAGTAGATGCGCAGCAGAAAGTTCTCGACGACCTGAAAGCCCGCCAGAATTCGGTCGAATAATTCCTCGCAAAATCCAGATTGCCATCGCAGGCTGTAAGCGGCAGGTGATGGCATTTTTTTCTGATGGAAAGCGAGCCGGCTGTGTTCGGTATTTTTAATTCACGCAGCGGCCGAATGCACTTTTTACGTGAAACCGCCATCGCCCGTGGAACGGCACAGGCAGGGCTTTTTTAGTACCTTTGTAATTCTTTTTTAATTGGCAAAAATGGACATGCATACCCTTGTTGAAAGTTTCCCTGCCCAACTGGAGGAAGCTTTACGGATCGGGAAGTCGGCGGATTTGAAAAAAGCGCAGGACGAGATCAGGAACGTTTACATTTCCGGCCTGGGCGGCTCCGGCATTGGCGGCACCATTATTTCCGAATGGGCGTACGGCCACTGCAAGGTTCCCGTAACCGTCGGCAAAGGCTATTTCATCCCCGAGTCCGTCAACCGGAACACGCTGGTGATCATTTCCTCCTATTCCGGTAATACGGAAGAGACCTATGCCTGCATGGAACAGGCGATCGAACGTCATGCGCACATCGTGTGTGTAACCTCCGGCGGAAAAGTCGCTGAGCTGGCGAAATCGCGGAACATCGATCATATCCTGATTCCCGGCGGCATGCCCCCGCGCTCCTGTCTTGGATATTCCCTCACGCAGCTCGTTTTTATTTTTGTGAAATATGGCCTGTTGCCGCCTTCGTTTATTGAAGGACTTGAAGCTTCTGCCAACTTGCTGAAAGGCGAGCAGAAGGCCATCCGTGAACAGGCGACGGAAATTGCTTCCACACTGCACGGCCGTATGCCGGTCGTCTATTGCACCACGAATTTCGAAGGCGTGGCCGTCCGTTTCCGCCAGCAGCTGAATGAAAATTCCAAAGTGCTGTGCTGGCATCACGTCATCCCGGAAATGAACCACAACGAGCTTGTCGGCTGGGCCGGTGGCTCCGAAGAAATTGCGGTCGTGCTGTTCCGCGATCCGGAGGAATACGATCGCAACAACATGCGCATCGCTATCAACAAAGACATTATCACCCGTTACACGCCGCATTTCCTCGAGATCACTGCGAAAGGAAAATCCATCGTTGAAAAATCGATCTATCTCATTCACCTCGGCGACTGGGCATCGGTAGCGCTGGCCAGCCTGCGCGGTGTGGATGCCGTGGAAGTGAACGTGATCAATTTCCTCAAAGGAGAGCTGAGCAAGAAATAAAACGTACGATTTACGATGTACGAATTACGATTTCAAACCCCAGTCGTGCAGCGTAAATAGTAATTCGTAAATAACTTTTCCAATGAACACTGTAGCATTTCACGACCTGGGGCTGATCGATTACAAGGAAGCGTGGGATTTCCAGGAGCAGCTGTTCAAATCCATCACCGACCGCAAGATTGCCAACCGTGATCTTCCTGCGGAGCAGCAGCAATCCACGCAAAGCCACCTGCTGTTCTGCGAGCATCCGCACGTTTATACGCTCGGCAAAAGCGGCGATGAGCATCACCTGCTGGCGAACGATGAAAAGCTGAAGGAGATCAACGCTACGTATTACAAGATCAACCGCGGCGGCGATATTACTTATCACGGACCGGGCCAGCTGGTCGGCTACCCGATCCTCGACCTCGACAATTTCTTCACCGACATTCACCGTTACCTGCGCACGCTGGAGGAGATCATTATTCTCACGCTGGCGGAATACGGCATCAAAGGCGATCGTTATCCCGGCTATACCGGCGTGTGGATCGATCCTGCCGACCCGGTGAAGGCGCGGAAGATCTGCGCGATGGGCGTTCGCAGCAGCCGCTGGGTTACGATGCACGGCTGGGCGCTGAACGTGAATGCCGACCTGAATTATTTCGGCAACATCGTCGCCTGCGGCATTGTCGACAAAGGCATCACGTCGATGGAAAAAGAATTAGGCCGCAAAGTCGACATGGAAGAAGTGAAAGCGAAAGTGAAGAAGCATTTCGCCGCGCAGTTCGAATGTGCGCTGGAAGAAGCGGAAAACCCGGTTGGCCGCTGATCAATATTTTCGTTGACGAATAATCATTCCGTCGTAAACGGTAAAGCGGTTTTCCGTTTCTAATTTGAAGACGGTGATGAGCTCATGCACAATTCTGCCTGGGAGCTCAGGGGTGAATTCGGTAAGGCGCAGGTAAAGTACACCTTGAGCAGGTTTGTAATTCTCGCGGTAAATCAGTTCACCATAATCCCGGTCAAACGTAAGAATCAGACGTTCTTCACGATGCGCTCTCTCTATGATTAATTTGTCCGAGATGCCTGCATCTTCTTCTGCTACATAAATAACATCATAGCCGAGATCACGCAAATACAGAACACTCGCTTTTGGGAAATTCTCGTTAGCGAGCAGTTTCATTATGCGCTTTTATTGAAAGGGCCGAAGAGCAATCCATCCTTCATGCAATCATATACGTAAGCAAAAACAGCTTTGAGGTGTTCTTTTGTGAGCCGCGGATAATTTTCAAGCACTTGCTGCTCGGTCCAACCCTGTGCAAACAAACCAACAATGTGATCAACAGAAAGACGAGTACCCGTAACGGCAGGTTTGCCGGCTAAAACCTCTTTGTCGGTTGAAATATAATCACGCCAGTTCATGCTTCTAAATTACGAAATCGCGTGGAGTTTTTGCAATCTCAGAGAATGGTTCACGGACTTCTACGGATGCTCTTCGGCATCCAACCGAACATTTCGCTACTTTCCCCGTATAACCATAAAAGCCCCGCCGGTTTATGCGGAAATTTCTCAAACGTACAGGCTATACGCTGCTCTTCCTGCTGATCGCAGCCAATCTCTTCATTGTATTCACCGGGCGGTTCTACCTCTACAAAGGCGTCTGGAACACCTATCTCAAAGGACGGAAAGGGCCTTCCGCGCTCGAGTACCAGATCTTCGACAACCGCGAAGTGAAGAACAGCACGCCGCAGCCCTGGCCCGTTGCGAAAGATTGTAACGAGAAAGAAATTCCCGCCGACATTTTGAAGGGAATGAATGACATCGAAACCGGCGCCTTCCTGGTGATCCGCGACGACAGCATTCGTTACGAACATTATTGGGGCGAGTTCACCGATCATTCCTACACGAATTCCTTCTCGATGGCGAAGACCGTCGTCAGCGTGCTCGTTGGTTGCGCGATCCAGGAAGGAAAGATCAAAAGCATCGATGAGCCGGTCGGTGATTTCCTGCCGGAATTCAAAGAAGGTGAACGTTCGAAGATCACGCTTCGTCATTTGCTGACGATGAGCTCGGGCATCGACTTCGACGAAAGCTATTCCAACCCGCTCGCGTATCCTGCGGAAGGCTATTACGGCAGCGACCTGCGCAAAGCGACATTCAGCTACGACAAGATCGCCGAAGCGCCGGGAAAAACGTTCCGTTATCTCAGCGGCAATACGCAGCTGCTCGGCTTCGTGCTGAAAGCGGCGACAGGCAAAAACGTGGCGGATTACGCTTCCGAAAAATTGTGGCAGCCGATGGGTTGCGAGCACAACGCGTTCTGGAGCCTCGACTGCGAAAAGAACGGCAACGAAAAAGCGTTCTGCTGCCTCAACTCCAACGCGCGCGATTTTGCCCGCATCGGCCAGCTTTACCTCGACAGCGGCCGCTGGAAAGGGAACCAGCTCGTGCCGGAATTTTACGCGCTCTCGTCGATTCATCCCGTGGGAACAGTGCGCGAGAACGGCAAGCCCTGCGTCGACTACGGCTACAGCTGGTGGATGATCCCAGATTACAAAGGCCATTACGTTTTTTACGCGCGCGGCATTCTCGGCCAATATGTGATCGCAGTGCCGGACATGAAAATGGTGATCGTTCGTCTCGGGAAAAAACGCCTTCCGAATGATTCCGACGATATGCCGCTCGACGTGAAATATTACATGGATGCAGCGCTCGCGATGTACGGAAGCTAACCCCGGCATTTTTTACTGTCGTATATTCGCACCTCGATTTCCCTTATGAAAAAAGACATTGAAATTCCCGTGGTGGAGGACATTGCCATTGCAGTGATCCTGGAAGAGGAGGAAGGTGAGAACCGGTGGAATGTGTACCTGCTCAACCTGAAGGACGAACCGATCCGAAACGTACTGATCGTTTCCAAAGGATACGGCGAGTTGGACGGCGAAGCCCGCAGCACTTCGACGCTCCGTTATTTCTTCGATGAAATTCCCGCGAAAGAATACGCGAAAGTCGAACCGATCATGGATTTTACGTTCGGGCTCAGCAACGAATACTGGGTGAGCTTCTACATCGGCGATACGATCTACGACAAACGTTACATCTTCCTGCCGGAATCCATCAGCGAAAAAAATTTCACGCACGTGCCCCTGATCGACATCGAAGGCGTGATGATCAAATAGTCAGGCTTCGATACGCTCCGCTACTCAGCCTGACTATTGATAAATTGCAGGCAGTTAATTTGAAAGGTTCCGGTGTACAACAACCTCAATCCCGAATACATCCTGTTCCTCGACATCGAGACGGTGCCGTTCTATCCCGCGTATGCCGACGTGCCGGAAGAATGGCGGAAGCTGTGGGATAAAAAAGCGAACAGTCTTCGTCGCGAAGAATCCGATACGCCCGGATCGCTGTACCCGCTTTCGGGAATCTATGCGGAGTTCGGCAAGATCGTTTGCATCTGCGTCGGCTATTTGAAGCTCGTCGACGGGAAAGAGCAGTTCCGCATGAAATCGTTCGCCGGCGACGATGAGAAAAAGCTGCTCTGCGATTTTGCGGCGCTGCTCAACAAACATTTCAGCGGTCCCGCGCACCGGCTTTGCGCGCACAACGGAAAAGAATTCGACTTCCCCTGGATCGCGCGGCGCATGGTCGTGCACGACATCCCGCTGCCGAACCTGCTCGACATTTCCGGCAAAAAGCCCTGGGAAACGCAGCTGCTCGACACGATGGAGATGTGGAAGTTCGGCGATTACAAAAGCTACACGTCGCTCAACGTGCTCGCCATGCTGCTCGGCATTCCCACGCCGAAAGACGACATCGACGGCAGCCAGGTTCACATCGTTTATTACGAAGAAAAAAATCTCGAGCGCATCGTCACGTACTGCATGAAAGACGTGATCACCGTAGCGCAGATTTTAAGACGTTACCGGAGAGAACCGCTGATTCCGCAGGACGCGGTGGTGATTGCGTGAAAGTAAAACCGCAAAGTCTTCGCGACTTTCTTTGTGCTCCTTGCGTCTTTGCGGTTTAAACTATCCTTTGATCTTCTTCTCGATCGCCGAAGTCGAATAACCTTCCACCAGTTCGATCAGCTTCACTTCGCCGCCTTTCGCGAGAACAATGTCGTGGCCGGCGATCTGCTCCACTTTGTAATCGGCGCCTTTCACCAGCACATCCGGCTGGATGTATTTGATCAGCTCGTACGGCGTTTCTTCATCGAAGAGCACCACCGCATCGACGAAGCCGAGCGCTGCAAGAACGGTGCTGCGGGAAATCTGATCCTGCAGCGGGCGTGTCGGGCCTTTCTGCAACAGCTTCACGGAAGCATCGCTGTTCAATCCTACGACAAAATAATCGCCGCAGTCGGAAGCTTTCGCGAGATAATCGACGTGGCCGAGATGGAGAATGTCGAAGCAGCCGTTCGTGAAAACGATTTTCTTTTGGAAATAACGCAAGTTCGCCAGCTGGTGACGGAACGATTCGCGCGTGAAGATCTTGCTGTGGATAACGTCGATCGTGCTCATTTCGAAAGCGAGTTAAGCGGCCGCCGTACAAACGAAGCGACCCCGGTGAAAAGAATGACGGTTGCCACCTGCGCAAACCAGCTCAGCCATGCGAACGGCGCAACAGCGGCTTCTACTTCTCCCGTGGTGCCCGGCGTGTGATACGTGTTGATCATCATGTACGCAAGCACGCCGGTGACCTCAACATCGGCCCGGAGTACCTGCTCCCGGCACTCGCCGCCGCCTTCCTCGGGTCGACCACGATCAAACCCGGCCGTGTGAACGCCCTCGGCACCGTCCTCGGTGTGCTCATCGCGACGATCGGCATCGCCGGACTGGAGCAGCTGCTCCCGGGACAGTTCTTCCTCGTGCCGCTCTTCAACGGGCTCAACCTCGTCGCAGCGATCACCATCGCCTCGCTCGCCAGCCGACGCCG
>CAMLEF010000266.1 GCA_946478675.1 uncultured Flavobacteriales bacterium
GAGACGTGTCCGAGTGGTTGAAGGAGCACGCCTGGAAAGTGTGTATACGGGAAACCGTATCGCGAGTTCGAATCTCGCCGTCTCCGCACTAAAGCAGAAGAAGCCTTTTCGGTAATCCCGGGAAGGCTTTTCTGTTTTTAGGGGTTATGGAAAAATGGAGGCTACAGCAAATCCGATGGAGGCTTCTTCGCTTTAGTGCGGGCACGTCGTAAGATTGGATGGAAAGGCTTTTTTGTTGTACACAAATCCGCAAAACCTGATTTCCGGCAGCTGCGGTCTGCGTTTGTACGCCGTAACTTTGCAAAAAAGATCCCGATGGCACTTCGATCCCCCACGATACGCGTCACCAAGCAGTTCCGCTTCGAAATGGCCCATGCGCTCACCGGCCACGACGGCCCCTGCCGCAATATTCACGGCCACAGCTATTGTTTGTCGGTAACCGTTTCCGGGAAACCGATAACGAGCGGCAGCAGCCCGAAGCAGGGCATGGTGATCGATTTTGCGGATTTGAAAAAGATCGTGCAGGAAGAGGTCGTTTCCGTTTTCGATCACGCGCTTGTGCTGAATGAAAGCGACAAAGGACTTGTCACCGAAGGCCATCAGCGGATCATCTATTTCCCGTGGCCGCCCACCTGTGAATTGCTGCTCGCGGAATTTCACCATCGCATCGCGCCGCGCCTTCCGAAAGAAATGAAGCTGCGCGTCCTGCGCCTCGACGAAACCGCCACGTCTTACGCAGAGTGGTGCGATGAAGACAATCTGTGAGTCAGGAGTTTTGTGGGGGGGGGGGGGGGGGGTGGTGTTGTAGTGCAGGAGAGACGAACAGAAGCAAAAAAAAAAAAAAATAAAATTGGTGATTTTTGTCCGTTTTTTTGGGGGGGGTGTGGTGTTTATGTCAACCCCCCCCACCCCCCCACACAAAACTCCGAACTAAATCAATCCTGCGTTTTTCAGTTTCTGTAAATCTTCCGGAACGTCGATCGAGATCGTTTCATGGATGGTGAATGCCGTGCGGATCGGGTAGCCGTTTTCCAGCCAGCGCAATTGTTCCAGTGATTCGGCGATTTCCAGCTTTCCCGGTTCGAGTGCGGTGAGCTGCTGCAGCACGTTTGTGCGGTAACCGTAAATGCCGATGTGCTTGAAATAAAAATGTTTTTCCGGCCAGCTGCTTTTTTCTTCGCCGCGTAAATACGGGATCGGGCTGCGGCTGAAATAAAGCGCGTTCCCTTTCACGTCGAGCACCACTTTCATCGTATTCGGATTGTCGAGATCAGCGGGATCCGTCAGCTTCTTTACGAGGGTGCCGATGCCGACGCTGTTGTCTTCGAATAATGACGCGAGCAAATCGATCTGCTCCGGCTGGATGAACGGCTCGTCGCCCTGGATGTTGATGACGGCGTCCCAGTTTCCCGGAACGATACGCGCCGCTTCCGCACAACGATCGGTGCCGCTGCGATGCTGGTCGGAAGTCATGACGAATTCCCCGCCGAAGTTTTTCACTTCTTCCGCAATGCGATGATCATCCGTAGCGACGACGACTTTTCCGAGCTTGATCGCTTTTTTCGATTGCTCATAAACGCGCTGGATCATCGATTTGCCGGCGATCGGCACGAGCGGTTTTCCCGGGAAGCGGGAAGAAGCATAACGGGCGGGAATGATTCCGAGAATGGGCATGCTGTGAAGATACGGCGGTTAATTTTTCGGTATGAGTTCCCCGAAAAATATTGCAGAATCAATAGGTGTTAATTCTTGTATCGAGATCAGAAGGACAGTTCCCTATGGGCGAGATAATGGTATCGTTGTACAGCTTAAGATACATGCCTGTTCCATCATATTGCGAACCATAACTATAATTCATTAGATGCGGAGAGGAATAATAGCAGGCTTTCTTTCCATTATAGCGAATAATGGCCTGGTAATCGGAGATGTCGTCCGATGAGTAAATGTTGCAAAAATTAAACGTGTCGCCCGTACAGGAGGAGCACGCTATCCCATTCTTGAAATTGGTGATCAATTCGAGCGTCACCTTTTTCTTTTCATTGATGAACATTCGATCCCCACGGGCATAGACCGAATCGTGCCGGCAGTTCAGAAAATTAATTAAACAGGCTCTGCCAGGTTGGAATTCATACCGTTCGATGATTGCGTTGCTGCTGTCAGAAGCAGTTTTCCATTCGAGAATACAAAGCGTGTCGTTAGGTGGTTTGTATCCTTTCGGAGCGTTATCAGGCCCGATTACTTCCAGTACATCTATATAAGAGCGTAATAGTTTACGTCCGGGAATACGATGTCCTTCACGTGTTTCAATAAATGCCCGAAGAAAACTTTCGTTACCGGAAATAGTATTTCGGAACAGGTTAGCGTAGGAGTACGGACTTTTGGGGGAATGAGAAACACAGCCAAGTAGTGATATCCCAAAAATGAAAAAGAGCTTCCCGATAGGAGAAAGCTCTTTTATGTTTTTGAAACTTCTTTTCATTATTCAATCACCATGCGCTGCGAAAGCACAGCACCATCGTTCAGCGAAATGCGCAGCAGGTAAACGCCGGAAGAAAGCTGCGGCTGCATTTCCAGTTTTCCGTTGTTGCCTGCCGGGAGATTTTCTGCGTGCACGCGCTGTCCGGCGAGATCGAAAATTTCTACGTTGCCGCTGCGGCCATCCTGCGCAAACGTCACGGTGAAGCTGCCGCTGTTCGGGTTCGGGAAGATTGTTACGCCGCTTTCGATGAAGAGCTCGTTCACGCTGACGTCGTTGATCGTGAGCGGGGCGGAGAACGCCGAGCAGCCGTTGGCATCCGTGATCACCACGTAATACTGGCCGTTCTGCGTTGCCGTGTAGCTTTGCGACGTTGCGCCGGCAATCATTCCGTTGTTGTAATACCATTGATATCCCGAAGCCGGCGAGCTCGTCAGCACGGAAAGATTTTGCGTGATCGTCGGAATCGACGGGGCTGGGTAGAGCGAGAGGTTGAACGTGTCGGAGCTGCTGCAGCCGTTCGCGTCCGTGCCGTAAACCACGTACGTCGTGGATGACGTCGGTCCGAACGTCGGGCAGGCAATCGTTGTGTCGCTGACGCCGAAGGAAGGCGCCCACGCGTAATTCACACCGCCCGTCGCGCAGATCTGGATCGAGGAGCTCGTGCAGAACGACGTATCGTTACCGGCATAAATTGTCGGCAGCGGGAAAACCGTTACACTGATCGAGCTTTGGCTGGAGCAGGCCGTATTGTTCGTGATGTTGACGACAAACGTTCCCGCAGTATCCACGGTGATGGCTTGTGTCGTATCGCCGGTATTCCACTGGTAGCTCGTGCTGACGCTGTTCGTGTCGGTCGCCGTCAGCGTTACCGAACCGCCGAGGCAGAAGCTGGTCGGGCCGCTCGTTTGAATAGCCGGTCCCGGAAGCGGATCGACGGTGATGACGACGGTGTCGAGATCCACGCAGCCGTATTGGTTGCGGAGATGCAGCACGTAAGGCGTCGTTACGTTCGGCGTGGCGATCGGGTTGGCGATGTTCGATTGGCTGAGCCAGGTCGTCGGCGTCCACCAGACGCTGTCCACCGCGCCGTAAGAGCCTGCGGAGAACAGCTGCGTATTTGCACCGAGACAGATCGCAGAATCCGAAGCGGAAGCAGTAGCGGTGAGCTGGCAGTATTTCACGACGGCATAATCTTCATTCGTGCCGGCGCCGCGGCTCATGCCTCCGACGTAGATCTCGCCTGTAGGCCCGAGCGCCATGCTGTACGCCTGGTCCGAATTGTTGCCGGTGCCGTTGTACTTCACGATCCAGCTCGTGTCGCCGTTCGCTTCGTATTTGATCGTGAGATAATTGTTGTTTTCGCCGGGAACGTACGTGTAGCCCGTTACGAAAATGCGGTTAGAGCTGTCGGCGGCAACGGTCGTGCCTTCGTCGTACTGTACTGCGCCGCCATCGTAACGACGCACCCAGATCGTGCTGCCGTTCGAGCCGTCGTAAAGGATCGTGGTGCAATCTTCCGCCGTGGAAGTAGTGCCGAGTGAGCGACCGGTAACCGCAACGTTTCCTGCGGGTGTGAGACAAATTGCATTCGCTTCGTCATCATCACCGCCGGGCCCGTCGTAAACCGTCGACCACTGGATCGTGCCGGTTGCGTCGTACTTCATTGTGACGTAGCTGTAGTTCGTGGTGCCGACGAGATCGCGGACGTAACCGGTCACGTAAACATTCGAGCTGCCGTCGACGACGAGATCCGTGCCGCTGTCGTAAACGCTGCCGGGCCCATTGTAACGGCGCACCCATTGCTGCACGCCGGCGTTGTTGTATTTCACTGTCGCGATGTCGTGATCATTCGTCGTATTCGCATAGCTCGCGCCGGTGACATACACGTTGCCTGCCGCATCGAGTGCGATGGCATACGCACATTCGATGTTGGTGCTGCTGCTCGTGTTGCTGTAGGTGGTGGCCCACTGCTGCGCGCCGGCGGAATTGTATTTGAGCGTGATGTAATTCGTGTTGCTCGAAGTCGTTACGGTGCCGCCGGTGACGTATACATTGCCGGCAGCATCAACGGCGATGTCGTAGCCCTCATCGAAACCATTCGCCGTTCCGTTGTAACGCGTGGCCCATTGCTGCGCTCCTGCAGGATCGTATTTGATAGTGACGACGTCGTAGTTGGCGGAAGGCCCGGCGCTGTAACCAGTCACGTAAATATTCCCGGAAGCGTCCACGGTGATGGCGCGTGCTTCGTCGTAACCGTTGCCTGTGCCGTTGTAGCTCGCCGTCCAGACCGTGTTGCCGTTGCCGTCGAATTTTTCCGTGACGATGTCGAAGTTGCTGCCGTTCCAGGAAGTGCCGAGCACAAAGCTGTTGCCGTTCGCATCCACGAACATCGCTTTCGCGCGATCGATATTATTTCCTGCAGTCGAGTAACGTCCGACCCACTGCACGTTGATTTGTCCAAACACGACGAATGGCAGGAGCATTCCCGCTGCTAAAGCCAGGTAAAATCTGGGGGTCATACGATCTTGGATTTGCCGTTAAACGAATATGCTCAAAGATATAACGATTCACGAAAAGCGCAAGAACGGCAACTGTGCATTCGGTCATTCGGAAAAAGATCTTTGTGATCACAGTTGCGTTTGCGTATCGACAGGAATAAACAAATCCCGAATCAACGAATGACCGAATTTCCGAATGACCGGATTTCCCGATATTTTCTATCTTCATCTTTCCCATGCGAAAATCCATTCTACCCCTGCTGATTGCGCTCATCGTTCTCTTTGCTGCCGGAGGTTTTGTGACGTGGATGTTTTTCTTCACGCGCGAACGGCAATACCAGAAAGTCGAGATCCCGCAGTCGTGGCTGGAAACGGCAGACTCTTCACGTTACAGCGTGCAGCCCGTTGCATTGTGGCGCAGCTATCCAGACGACAGCATCATGGTGTTTTTTCCGCCGTTGGAAAACGGTTCGCAGGTGTATCTCTACGATCAGAAAAACTATAACCGCCTGCTCTTCGGCGATCATCACGGCATTCCCGTTTCGACACCGAATGCAGAAGGCTACAAGGCAGTATACGGCCGGCCGGTGATCAATCTCTCCGGCTTCGATACGGGGAAGTATTACCTGCACGTCACTTCCTGCAATTACGGCGGCTTCTTCGAGATCCAATTGCTCGACAGCTTGCGGAAGTAATGTCTCATCCGTGGTGATGAAGACGCGTTGATCGTGTGCGAAAAATCGCGCGGCAAAATTCACTTTTCCCATTGGTAAAACGGCGATCGTAAGCCCAGTTGCTACTTCCATCAATTGTTGTATCTTAGCCAGCAGCAGACACCAATAATACCCTGCACATCGATGAGAAGGTTTACCCTGTTGTGCCTGGCGTTGCTTTTTTCCCTCGGAGCCAGCGCCACACACATTGTCGGAGGTTCTATGACCTACGACCACCTGGGAGGCGCAACATATCGCGTCACTATTAAGATTTACCGCGATTGTCGTCCCGGGAACGCCGCATTTCCCGGCAGCCTTACCGTACAGGTTCGCGACCAGAACGGCAACGGCTTTTCGCCCAACAAAGATTTCAACCTCCCGTTTTACAATTCCGTTCCGGTCAACCCGTACATCGATACCTGCGCCGCCAACCCCGGCCTTTGTCTCGAAGAAGCCACTTACACCCGCGTCGTCAACAACCTTCCGCCTTATCCCGGCGGCTACTTTCTTTTCTGCCGTTACTGCTGCCGCAACAGCACGCTGAACAACATCCAGAACCCGCTGTCGACCGGCGACAACTGGAACACGCACATTCCCGACATGACCACGCTGCTCGACGACAATTCGCCGCAGTGGGTGAATCCTCCGCCGGTTTTCGTTTGCCAGGCCGAGCCGATCAATTTCGATTTTTCCGCAACGGATGCCGACGGTGACTCGCTCGTCTATTCGTGGTACGCACCGTACGATTCCATCACGCCGACGATTTCAGCCGGTGTCGCAACGTACACGCCGGTGACGTGGCAGGCGGGCTACGGGCCGAACAATCCCTGCGGCGGACCGAACCTCATCATTAATCCGCAAACCGGTTTCATCACGGGCTCGCCTCCGAACATCGGGCAGTTCGTTGCCGGTGTGCGCTGCGAAGAATAC
>CAMLEF010000267.1 GCA_946478675.1 uncultured Flavobacteriales bacterium
GCGGCCATTCGCATTTCTATTGGGAATTCGGCGACCATTCAAACTCGCAGCTTTTTGCGCCGTCACACAGCTATGATTCACCGGGCGCCTACATCGTTTCGCTTACGACTGCCGATGTAGCCGGATGCATCTCCGTCACGAAAAAAACGGTAATCGTTACCGCGCCTTTCGTTTCGAACGGACGGCACGGCTGCTGCCTCTTCAGCGAATAAAAAATTACCGGGTGGATAGTATACTCCCGCAGCCGACCCAAACGGCGCGGGAGTTTTTTTATTCGTGGCGGATCACTTTGTAAGCCGAACGTTTTCCGTTGCGTTCCACAACAACCGTGTACATGCCGGCCGACGCTGTTCCCAACGGAAGATCGATGCGCCCGTCCATGATGCTTTGTTTCTGCTGCGCGAGCAGTTTTCCGGAAGCATCGTACAATTCCACGTTCACGACTTCCGCCGCAGCGAAATGGAAGAACACGGTAATGCCGGGCTGTGAGGAAGCGACCTGGATGTTGCCGTTCGCATCCTGCTCGTGAATGCCGGTGGTATTCGTGAGCACGGTGATCACACCGGTTGTCGTATCCTGGCAATTGCCGTCGTCGGCGATGAGCGTTACCGTGTACGTTCCGTTGCTGTTGTACGTGTAGAACGGATTCGCATCGCTGCTGATGCCGGAAGTATCACCGAATTCCCAATAGAAATTCGTGCCGCCGGAAGAATAATTCGCGAATGAAGCCGTCTGCTGCACATACACCGTATCGGGCGTAGCGACAAAAGAAGCGGAAAGCGTCGAAGAAGAATTCACGGCAAACTGGATCGAATCAATGCAACCGTTGCCGTCGGTTATCTGCAGCGGATACGTTCCCTGCGCGATATTCATAATGCTGTCGGTGGAATTGCCGTCGGGCCAGAGCAGCTGGTAAGGAGGCGTGCCGCCACCGATCGCCGTCAGGTGAACCGCACCGTCATTCGTATACGTGCACACCGGCGAGGTGATATTGCCCAGCGCATACACCGGCACCGGTCCGTCCACCGTGATCGTATCGATGCGCTGCGTGCAGAAGCCGTTGTTGCCGTCCACTTCCACAACGTAATCTCCCGGCGTCAAACCGAAAAGCGTGTCGGTGCCCGTGACGGCGTTGTGCGTGGTGATGACGTTGCCGTTGCTGTCTTTCCAGGTGTAATCCCACGGACCGTTACCGGTTCCTTTCGCGTACGCTTTTCCGTCTGCCGAATTGCTGCAGCTCGCGAGTATCTGTCCTTTCGTGAGCGCAGGTCCGAAGTGCAGCAGGAAGCGCGGCGCATTCGTGGTGTCGGAAAGATAGAAGGTGTACGACGCGCCTGCGGAAAGCTGCGTGAAAATTCCGGTGTAAAGATCTTCGAGCGTGATGCACATGCTGTGCGGAAGATCGGTGATCGTGTCGCGCATGATCGTGTGCGTTCCGCTAATGCCGGCTTTCACGCGCAGCGGAATGACGATGTCGGCCGAAGGAACGGGAAGCGTGTTGATCGAAAGTTCGTTCGCCGAATCCTGGATGGAAGAGAGATACGGAACCGTCGTGTCCATGCTGGCGAGCTTCATCGCATCCATGCCGATATCGAATTGCGGCGTGGCCTGGTCGTTGAAACGGATGATCGTTTGATCGGCCATGTTGCCGCGATGCAGCGAAAGGCTGAGCAGGTTTGCCGTCGTGTCGGGTTGCGCCGCCGTGCGGAAGAAGCTCGGATCGGAAGCCGCCTTTACGTTTTCCGTCAGGCTCATCGCAGGAGAAGCGCCGATCGCGCGCACCCAGAACGCCTGCGACGAAGGAATCATTTTCGTTCCGCCGTTCACACCGACGCCGCCCACGTACGAAGCGTATTGCCCCAGCGCAGGATTCCAGATGTACAGCACGTTGTCGGTGTTCGTGCGTGTCCATCCCGCAGCGTCCCAGTTGAGCGCCGAAGGATACGGATTGCCGAGCATGTTCCAGCCGTCCTGCGTGGGACCGGCCGAAGGCGTGTACGTCAGCGTGAAGCTTTGGTTCATTTTCACCGGCGGCCCCGTCACATCGAGCGCCACGTTCAGCGGACCGACGTAAACGAAATATCCTTTTTTCGCCGTGAGCGCATCGGTGATGTTCGTCGGTGGCGAATAACCGTTTTCCTTCGGACCTGCAACCGTTTCATTGTACGTCGCAACGGAATAAAAACCGTTCAGGTTCGGATAATCGGAACCGGGGAATCCTGCGGTGACGAGATCATCGTTCCAGCCCTGCAGCGTATTCCCGGTGACGGGCGCGCAGAGTTGTCGCCATTGCGTCGGCCCGAGATAAATGAAACGCTGCATGATGATGTTGCCGGTGATATTGCCGCTGGTGATCGTGCCGATGCGCGCCGTTCCGGTAGAATCCGAAAGCAGCGTGAAGTTGCGGCCCGTCGTCGTGAAGTTGCCGAGCGAGAGCGTCAGTGTGCCGTGAATATTTTCGTCGGCCGTGAGCGCTACACCGGCAGAGTTGTTGATCGTGAGATGACGGAAAGTCGTGAGCGCCGTTCCGCCGATCGTTTGTGCTGCTGTTCCGTTGCAGATCACGAAACCATCCGTGCCGGCAACGAACGTTCCGTTGTTCGTCCAATTGCCTTTTACGCCGATCGTGTAACCGGGCGATCCTGCGCTGAGCGTTGCGCCGGCATTCACCGCCAGGTTCTGGCAATTGAAATTGGAAGCGGCGGTCTTCACACCGGCATTCATGAAGACGAGATGATTGAAGGTTTCAGCGCCGCTCGTGCGCGAGATCGTCTGCGCTGCGGTGCCGCTGAACGTCGTTGTGTTCGTTCCGGGCGTGTAGGTGCCGCCGGTGTTCGTCCAGTTTCCGCCGAGCGTCACGTTGAGGTTGTTCGCGTTGAACGTTCCCGCCTGCAGCTGCACGTCACTGTAAACCGTCAACGGGTTCGTGGCGAGTTTTGCCGTTGCATTTGCGCTCGCGACACGAAGGTTTCCCACCGGCGAAACCGTGTTGATCGTCATCGTTTGCCCGACGGGAGTAGAAGCATCACCGATCTGCAGTACGCCGCCCGTTACGGAATTGATATTTCCGCCCGTTGCCACGAAGCCAAGATCCTGCGCACCTGTTCCGCCCTCGCGTCGAATGATGATCGTGCCGCCGCTCTGTGTGAATTGCGAGCCGGGAATGTCCATCATGAACGGCGCATTCGTCGTTGAAGTGGAACCCATCGTATTCAGCACGAGCGTTCCGCCGGAAATCGTGAAGCGCGAAATACACGTGGTATTCGGACGATCGTACCGTCCTGCCACGTTCACCGTTCCGCCGCTGATGACGAGCTGGCCGCCGTTCGAATTGATGCCGAGGTTCGCAGCATTGCCGATGTTCACCGTTCCGCCCGAAACGACGAGATCGCCGAAGAGATCGAGACTGCCGTTCATGTTGACGGTCGCCGTGTTGCTGCTGATCCAGAGCTTCGATCCGTAGTCCAGCGTCGCATTCGCATTGTACGGCGTGACGTTCACCGCACCTGTCGTCGCCAGCTTGAATGTGCCTTCGTTCAGCGTGAGAAACCCGGCAGCAGCGGTAAATACCGAAGACGACACGATCACCGCTTTCGATGCGCCCGCCGATTTGTTCACCGTAATGTTGTTGAAGCGAAACGTCGTTCCTGTTCCGCTGACGGTTTGCGTGGAATAAGGATGCAGGAAGCTGACGTTGCACTTGCTGTTTCCGTCCGGCTGCATATCGAACGTTCCATAGTTCGTGATGTTGCCGTAACAGTTCATCGTGTGTGTCGTGTTCGACAGCGTATTCACGCGCAACGTGGCATTCGGGTTCACTGTGATGGCGCCGTCAACGGTAAGGCTGCGCGCGAAGTTGTTGTTGCCGATCTGCAAAACGGCCGCGCCGCCCTGCCCTACCGTCAGGTTGTGACAAACGGCATTCGTATTGATCGTCACCATGTGCGCGCTGGCGATGATGACGTTGTCGGAAACAGTGGGAACAGTTCCCGTGTTCCAGGTGGAAGCGTTTCCCCAATTGCCGGAAGTCACGGAAGTAAACGTGGTTCCCGGCAGCGTGGCGCGCGTTCCTGTCAGCGGCGAGCTGAGGCAACCTTCCGTCACGGCATAGACGCGCCAGTAGTACGTTGTTCCGGAATACAATCCCGTGATCGTTGCCGAAGTGGCGTTCGCGGCCGTTTGCGTTTCGAATTCGAAGTTGACGTTGTCGGTAGAGCTGTAGATCACGTAACCGACTTCATTGCTCGCCCAGTTCGGCCAGTTGAGCGTCATCTGCGCCGCCTGCACATTGGAGAACGTGAGCGTGCCCGCAGTAGGATTGGCCGGAACAGGAGGCGTAAATGCAATGCGTGAATTGCTCGCCGGCAGCGTCGTCAGGTTGTTGACTTCGCCGTTGTTGAACGCAGCGGTATTCGCGGTTTGCTGGCATTTCAGCTGGGCAGCCGTAGCAACGTTGCTTTGTGTCGCCGCGTTGATGCCGCAGGTGTACGTGAAGTTCGCTGTGCCCAGCGTCATCGTGCCGTAGAGGAACTGGACCAGGCCGGTGCTTTCATAAATTTTCACCTGGTAATTCAGGCTCGGCGTCGTGTTGAGGTACACCGCCATGTCGATCCATTCGATCGTCATCACGCGGTTTGGCGCCGTTCCGGTAAGCAGCGTGCGAATACTGTTGCCGAGCGGATCGACGGCACCCTGTGTTGTCTGGTCATCGTAAAAAGGCGCAATCGCATTTAATGTTCCGGTCGGATTCGTGTACTGCGAGTTGTCGTAACCGTACGCCGCAGTCGTCGGGCCGCCGTTGTTCGCAGAAGTGGAAAAATCAATGTAGCCGTTGGTGGAGATGTTGACTTCCGTGTAACGCACGCCGTTGTACCAGAAATCAAAACCGATCTCGATGGGATTGCTGCGGTTATCATCCTGCTGGAAGCCGCCGATGTAACGCCAGCTGTTGCAGGGCGTTCCGGTATTGACGATGGAGGAATAAGTGATGCCCGTAGACCGGGTAACTGCATAATTCGCCACGGATTGTGCGGACGCAGGAAGCAGGAATATCCAGAGCGCCAACACGCACGCGAGGCGTAATCGCGTAACAGTTTGCAAATACATAGCAGGGTTAACGTTTGTGCCTATTCAATATTAAGCGAATTCTGATCGAAATCGGAATGAATTCGACCAAGCAGGGCGCCATTCCGATCAATACCGGAATTCAATACCCAAATACATTGATCCTCATATTCTTGTACGTGTTTTCACGGAGACGTTTCACCCCATTAAAGTAGCGATATTTCGACGCATTCAACCGGCGTTTACAGTTATCCTTTCTCTTCCGACGCTTTTCCGCCCGAAAGGCTATCCTGAAAACTAAAGACGGAACCGCCGATTTTGTGCATCTGAATTGCTCTAATTTCGCCTTGAAAACCAACACCTATGTCCAAGCGCATCCTTCTCGCCCTCGCAGCTGTCGTAGTCCTCACGATGATTGCCATTCCGTTCCTTTCGCACCGCGGCAACTCGGCAGTCGAAATGACGAAAGTCGACCCCGCTTTCGGCGCTTACGTTTCAGCGTACACCTCGGGCACCATCTCCAATGAATCCTACATCCGCGTAACGCTGGCCAACGATTACTCCGGCCCGATCACGCTCGACAAGCCGACGGAAGAAAAATATTTCTCCTTCGAGCCCGCCATCGAGGGAAAAACCTACTGGCTCGACACCCGCACGCTCGAGTTCCGCCCGGACAAGCGCCTGCCTTCGGACCAGGATTACAAAGTCGATTTTGCGCTGGAGAAACTCGTGACGGACGTTCCGAAAGAATTGCAGACGATGCATTTCAGCTTCCGCACGATGCGGCAGGGCTTCGATGTTTCGCTCGACGGCATGAAGACAACGGACAAGGTTTCGCTGCGCAAGCAACAACTGCGCGGCACGCTCACCACTGCCGATGCTGCCGATGCGAAAACCGTGGAGCAGATCGTGACGGTAAACCAGAACGGGCAGCATCTCGCGATTCGCTGGGAGCACGAAGGTGATAACGTCACGCACCGTTTCACTGTCGACAACATCGTGCGCAGTGAGAAGGAAGGAAAAGTAACCGTGAACTGGGACGGCAAACCGCTCGGCGTCGACAAGAAAAATTCGGAAGAGATCGTTATTCCTTCGCTGAAAGATTTTCGTGTGACGGACGTGCGCGTGGAGCAGGGGCAGGAACAGTGCGTGGTGGTGGAGTTCTCTGATCCGATTGCAGAAAAACAAAACCTCGACGGCCTCATCGTGCTGAAAGATGCGGGTTCGTTGCGTTTCACCGTTGAAGACAACGACGTCAAAGTCTATCCCGAAGGACAGCTCAACGGCGATTATACGATCAGCGTGGAGCGCGGCGTAAAAAATATTCTCGGCAACCCGCTTCCGCATGGCTTTACGCAGAAAATTACATTCGAAGATCTCAAGCCTGAAGTGCAGCTCGTCGGCAAAGGCGTCATCCTGCCGAACAGCGGCAACGGTTTGTTCTTCCCGTTCAAAGCAGTCGGATTGAAATCGGTCGATGTGAAGATCGTTCGCATTTACGAGAACAACATTCCGCAGTTCCTCCAGGTGAATGAGCTCGACGGC
>CAMLEF010000268.1 GCA_946478675.1 uncultured Flavobacteriales bacterium
TGTTCATGGCGTACTCACCGTTCAGGTTCACCTCCCAGGCATTCGGGCCGCTGTGCGTTCCGGTGATGAGCGGGGCCTGCGGGTTGCCGAGCTCCCACGAAGGCGTGTAGGTCGTTACGGCTGCGAAATTCTGCGGGCCGTCGAAGTTGTCGGAGAACGGAACCGGGAACAATCCCATGCCGAAGCCGCCGCCGCAAAGCGAGTCGTTCCAGTAAGCGGTATCACCCACGAGCTGCGTCCATGTACAGAGGTTGTAGTTGCCGCTCGGTGAGTTGAACGTCGTCGTGAACGTATAGGTCGTCGTTGCGTTCGGGGCCAGCGAGCCGGTCCACGTTTCAACAACAGGCGCGTTCAGGTCCACCTGGTAAGCCACCGGGATGGAAGTAACCGTGCTCGTACCGAAGTTGCGGATCGCTACGGCAACCGTCGTCGGGTTGTTCGCAATCGAAATCGCAGAAGGCTGCAGGCGCGATACGACGCCTACGTCGAGGCTGTCCGGGTGATAAATGTGAACGTTGTCCATGTAAATGCCCGTGCCGGTGCTTGCCGCATCGTACGTCACTTTCGATTCGAAGTCGATGGTGAGGAACGGCGCCGGCAGAAACTGCGTGAGCATGTAACGATACGTCGTGTAAGGCGTGGTGGCGTTGTTCGGCTGGAGGTGCGGCGTGATCATCTGGCCGTTCACCTTCACGCGGAAGTTCGTGTATTCGTTCGCCCACATGTAGAGCAGCTTCGCATCGAACTCGAGCACGAGGTCCGTGTAACCCGTCGTGTTGACGATGAGTCGTGCGTTGGCGCGCTGCTGGTCCGAAATGCTCGGGTTCCAGATGTAGAACTGCGACGTCGTGATCGTGTCCGCGCCCCAGTCCCAGTCGAGCGAGTTCGTCGCATCGAAAACGACACCGGTAGCGCTGTTGTTGCCGACGCCCGTCGACAGGAACACTTCGCCCTGCGCGGTGTTCGTCGTGCAGAAGTCGTTCAGCTGCGGGCCGCTTTCAAAATCGTTGAAGTACGGAACGTTCACACCCGGCGCCGTCGTGTAGTTGATCACGATCGTGTCGTTGAGATGCCAGCCGTCGCCGGGAACATCGGCATAGATCAGCAGCGTGTGTGCGCCGGCCGTGTTGTTCACCAGCGTGGCAAACGTAAACGTGTCGGTTTGCAGCGGGATGAGCGATCCGGTGTAGGATTCCGTTACCGGCGATCCGTTATCAAGTACGTAAACAAGGCTGAACGGTCCGTTGATGGTGTCGGAACCGTCGTTGAGGATCGAGATCGACAGCGGGATGTTGCCCTGCGGCAGGCAGCTGCTCACGTCAGGAGAGATCACCGCGGTTACGGCAGCATCCTGCGGCGACGGCGTGCGGATGAGGAAGTCGTCAATCGAAGCGCCGTCGTATTCAACAGAACCGTCGGACGTAAATACGAAACGGAACTGAACGGGGCCAGCGGTATTGTCGAGCGTGTCGAGCACGTATTCCGATTTCACCCAGCCGTTGCTGTTGCCGTCCCACGCGGGAAGACCGCTGCTGTTAATGGCGGAGTTCGTGTACCAGTTCGTGCCGCGCGGATCGTTCACCGTACCGAGCACGTTCCAGTTGATGCCGTCGGTCGTATAATCGACGCGCGTGCCGTCCCAGGACGATTCGCTGTTGTTGTTGCGCCAGAAACTCATCTTGGCATGCTGCACCGTAGAGAAGTCGAATACCGGCGAATACAGCTCGGTGTTCGTGTTGGAGAGATAGCCGGAAGCGGTATCCACGTCCCAGGCATTGCTCGGCGAATGCGCGCCCGTCGTTAAGCCGTAGTTCGGGTAACCGAGCTGCCACTGCGAGCCGGAAATGTTGTTCACCGTGAAAAGCGTGCTGCCTTCGAAATCGTCATAGAACGGGAACGTGATGCCAGCATGTACAACGAACTGCGTACAGCCGCTGGTCGGCAGAATGGCGGTGTTGTTCGCCGGCGAAGCGTCCCACGCCTGCACGTGATAGCAGATCGTATCGGAGTCGGCCGCTGCGGGAATAATGCCCTGCCAGTGGTTGCCGGAAACGTTGGTCATCGGTACCGTCTGCACCGGGCCGCTGTTCAGCGTATAAAAAAGCGTTGCGGCAGAAATACCGCTGGCGTCGGTGATGCTGTCGTTGATCGTGAAGGGCCCGAGGCTGTACACGTTATTCTGCAGCACCGGGTTGAGCTGGATGATCACCGGCGGGAAAAGCTCCGACGGAGAGGCCGTTACGATCAGGTTGTCGAGCACCCAGCCGTAGTTGCTGTTGCCGCCGTTGTTGTTGGCGTCGTTCAGCTTGAAACGGATCATGCACTGCGAGGCATTGGCGAGCTGCGCGGACAAGTCGAATATTTCGTGCTTCCACCAGGTATTGGTGGGAACGGCCGTGTTGTTGCCCGGCGCCCAGGTCGAATAAGCCGACGATGCGAAACGGTTGCCCAGCGCCTGGAACGGTGCTGAGCCGAGATACTGCGTGTAAGTGAGCGCCGTCCACGTATTGCCGTTGTCGTTGGAGACTTCGATCGTTGCGGCGTCGTTGTATTCGATCTTGCAGATCTGGTCGAAATCCAGCAGGACGAACGTATTTCCCACCGTGCTGAAAGCGTTGGTGGTAAGATAATTCTGGGTGCTGTTGCCGACCTGGTTCTTGTAACTGCTCAGACCTTGTGTCTGGAGCGTCAGGTCCGGTCCCCAGAGCGGAGTGCCGGATGCAACAACGGAATCTGCCGGTTCAAAACCTTCGTGGAAAACGATGGTTTGCGCGTGAAGTGTAAACGCAGCAAGAGCGGCCGAAACAGCGAGCGTAAGTTTTTTCATGAGCGAATAGTTTGCCTTATCCTTCAAAGGTATGGAATTTAGGATTGAATAAAAGCCATAAATCAGACGGGAAAATTTCTCCTGCGGGAAGCCGCGAAACACGCGGAAAACAGTGATTGTTTTATTTTCCGGAGCAACAAACGTGTCCCGGTTTCCTGACTCTGTGCGAGACGCGTTATTCGTTACTTTTGGCCTTTCATCTTTTCTTATGTCAAAAGCAAACGATCCTAAGCTCCGTTCCTGGGTGCCTGTTCCGGCAGGAAGCGACTTCCCGATACAAAATCTTCCGTTCGGCATTTTCCGTACTGCGCAGCGCGGGCCGCGTGCAGGCGTTGCCATCGGCGAACATATTCTCGACCTCGCTGCCGTAGCGGAATTCGGCTACTTCGATGCGCTGCAGATCGACAAGAAAGTCTTCAGCCGCCCAGTGCTGAACGATTTCATCGCGCTCGGCCGTCCCGCATGGCGCAAAGTGCGGGAACGCGTTTCCGAATTGCTCGACGAGAAAACCAAAGCGCTGCAATCGCAATCCAGTGCACGGGAACAGTGCCTCGTCCCGATGAGCGAAGCGCAGATGCAATTGCCCGTACACATCGGCGATTACACCGATTTCTACTCGAGCATCGATCATGCGACGAACATGGGCAAGATGTTCCGCGACCCGGCGAATGCGCTGTTGCCGAACTGGAAGCACATCCCCGTCGGTTACCACGGCCGCTCCTCTTCCATCGTCACCACCGGTGGTTCGTTCTTCCGTCCGAAAGGACAGCTGAAACCTGCAGACGCAGAAGTTCCCACGTTCGGCCCGACGAAGCTGCTCGACTTTGAGCTCGAGACGGCATTCATCATCGGCCAACCGACACAGATGGGCGATTCGGTTTCGACGGAAAATGCGGACGAATACATTTTCGGCATGACGCTTTTCAACGACTGGAGCGCGCGTGATATTCAATCGTGGGAATACGTTCCGCTGGGGCCGTTCCTCGCGAAAAATTTCTGTTCGGTGATGTCGCCGTGGATCGTGACGCTGGATGCGCTCGAGCCGTTCCGCGTTCCCGGTTACAAGCAGGAGCCGAAAGTGCTGCCGTACCTCGAATACACCGGCAACAAGAACATCGACATTAACCTCGAAGTTTTCATCCAGCCCGACAAAGGCGAAGCATCCTGCATCTGCCGCTCGAATTACAAATACATGTACTGGACGATGGAGCAGCAGCTCGCGCATCACACGGTGAACGGCTGCAACATCAACGTCGGCGACACGATGGCATCCGGAACGATCAGCGGTCCGGATGAAGGCTCGTTCGGATCGATGATGGAAATTACCTGGCGCGGCACGAAACCGCTGAAGCTGAAAGACGGCAGCGAACGCAAATTCATCAACGACGGCGACACCGTGATCATCCGCGGCTTCGCTGAAAAAGACGGCGTGCGCATCGGCTTCGGCGAATGTTCTTCGAAAGTTTTACCCGCAAAATAAAAAGGGAATCCGGGCATTCGTTCATTCGGACATTCGGGAAACCGTTGTACGAATTTCCGAATGCCCGATTTCCCGAATGACCGATTCCTGAACCATGAGAGCACTACCGCTTCTTTTTTTCTTCTTCCTTGTTTCCTGTTCTTCGCAAGAAGAAAAGAAGCAAAACGATTCCGTTCCGCAGCAGGATACATCTTCCGTCGCGCAAACGTTGCAGACCGACAGCGGCAGGCTCGTAATCCGGAAAGACGGGCAGGCGTTTCTCTATGACGGAAACGAAAAGATGAAAGCTTCCGGCTATTACGATCGCGGGGGCCCTTCCGGCGCGTGGCTGCATTACGATGAGAACGGAAAAGTCATCGACGCGAAATTTCTGAAGGAAGGAAAAGTAACGCACGAGCTCGACAAGAACGATTTCAATTTTCGCACATACGAGAACAAGCAGCTCGGCGTGAAATTTCTCGTTCCGAAAGACTGGAAAGAGCTGCCCTCGCCGAATCATGCGCTGCTCGCTTCGTTTGAAAAAGAAATTTCCGGCGATTCCATTAAGATCAAGCCGAACTTCAACGTGAGCCGCGCAAAGCTGGAACCCGGCGACAACCTGCAGAAGCTCGCCGACCTGCAAATCGACATTTTGCAAAAACAATTCGGCCGCGTCGATCGCATTCATGAAGCAAACTTCACCGTGGATTCCTGCAACGGATTTCTCCGTTACGGCATGTATTACATGGAGCAGAATACCGTCGGCTACCTCAACGCGATCATCGTAAACGGTAACGACGCGTGGTTCTTCAGCTGCGAGGCGCAGAACAAATCGCAGGGCGAATTTCTCCTTTACCAGGAAGTCTTCCAGAAGATCGTCGACAGTTTCCGTCGCGTGAAATAGCGGCGTGGAATTTTCTAATTTTCCGTATGCAACGCGCACTCCTGCTGCTGGTTCTTTCGGCGGCTTTCGTTTCTTTCATTGCGTCCGATAACAGTGAAGAGCACCTGCTGAAGATCACAGACGCGTACAAGACATACGGCATCAGCCGCAAAAACGAATATCGTTACAAGCCGGTGGCCTGCGCTCCAAGAGCAACGCCCGAAGACCAGAATTCCGGCGACAGCATCCTGTTCAGCAGCGCCAACCCGGTGATGAGCGGTCACGGCGAAAAGATGTACCGGCTCTACGTGAAAAATCTTTTCGATTACAAAATGAATTTCACGCAGCCATCCGGGCAGGAGCTCGTGAAGGAAGTGTGGGAAGTTGCGCGGGTGAGCGAAGACAGCGTTCGCTATTACCCGAATGCGCGCAAGCATCCTGAACAAGGCGTATGGTTCCGCCCGGTGCGTCCTTCGCAGCTGTTCGTGATGTATAAGACGGAAGCCGATTCCACCAACGACAACGGCTGGACATACGGCATCGTCGATCTCAGCACGAAAAAGGTGCTGCAGAAAGGGCGCCTGCAAAACTGCATGAGCTGCCACGATAAAAATGGCGATCGCGTTTTCCGGAAATGATCAGAGGCTCTGAACAATTCCTGCGAAGCGTTCCTCGGAAACCGGTTTCACCACGTAATCGTACACCGCGCTGATCGCTTTCGCGCGTTGCTGATCGACCGGTGAAATGGAAGAGGTCAGCACACAGATGCGGATGTCTTTCTTCAGTCGCGGCAGCAGCAGCAGGAATTCCTCGAGAAATTCCCACCCGTCCATCATCGGCATGTTCAGATCGAGCAGGATCATTTCCGGCAGCTCATCAGGCTGGTCGGTGTTGTCTTCAAGGAACGAAAGCAGGTCGGGGCCGTTGCTGAACGTCAGCATCTGCTCGACCATCCGGGTTTCCCGGACAACCTGTTCGGTCAGCATGATGAACAGCGGATCATCATCGACCATAGCAAGCGTTTTGATTTTTTCCATAGTACGGGGGTTGAATTGCGCAGATCCGGATCACTGGGTTGATCCGGCAAGGAGGTTTTACACTGGAAAAAAGCGCCGTAGCAGGGGTTACGACGTTTTCAAAATAAGGAAATAAAGAACGACGGTAACAGAATTTTACAATAATATCTATTTTGGATTAATTCATTATCATTTCTTACGCGAATAATTTAACTACCGGAATTGCGATGAGGGAAAAGGTTGGTTGAGTTGGTAAAGTTGGTTGGGTTGGTTCGAAAAGGGTCGCGAGTTCGTATTTTGATCTCAATAGAAATACCTAAACGTTTGCATCCCCAGGTTGTGCGAAGTCGGGAACCTGTTGCATTGGAATGCGAAAGGTTCTCGACTTCGCTCGAACAAGCGGGAACCAACCAACCAACC
>CAMLEF010000269.1 GCA_946478675.1 uncultured Flavobacteriales bacterium
TGCCATTTGTGCGTGCCCATCATGAAATCAACGCCGGCTCCCATTTCCGTCTTCATCAGAATAACGACCGGTTTGCCTTTTCCCGTATGTTCTTTTGCTTTTTTAAGCGTTTCAATGACTTCCTGAAGGTTGTTGCCGTTCAGGATGCGCAATACGTCCCAGCCGAAAGCCGAGAATTTCGCGGAAAGATCACCCATCGGCAGCACCTTATCGGTCGGCCCATCGATCTGCTGGCCGTTCACGTCGATGGTCGCGATGATGTTATCCACTTTATGCGCCGCGCCGAACATGGCCGCTTCCCAGATCTGTCCTTCCTGCAATTCGCCATCGCCGTGCAGCGTATACACGAGGTGATTGTCTTTGTTCAGCTTTTTCGCCAGCGCTGCGCCGAGTCCGACGGAGAGTCCCTGGCCGAGCGAACCGGACGCCATGCGAACGCCGGGAAGGTGCTCGTGCGTGGTCGGGTGGCCCTGTAAGCGAGAGTTTAATTTGCGGAACGTAGCCAGCTCATTTACCGGGAAATAACCCGTGCGGGCAAGCACGCTGTAAAACACCGGGGAGATGTGGCCGTTCGAAAGAAAAAACACGTCTTCGCCGATGCCGTCCATCGTAAATTTCGACGGGTTATGCTGCATGACTTCACCGTAAAGCGCCACGAAAAAATCGGTGCAGCCGAGCGAACCGCCAGGGTGACCGGAATTGACGGCGTGAACCATGCGGACGATATCGCGACGGACTTGAGTGGCAAGCTTTTCGAGTTCCTGGAGAGATGACATAAAACGGTTGTCGGTAAAACGGTTGTTGGTCGCCGGTTTTCAATCGACAGGTTATCGAGCGACAACCGGCGACCGATTACTGCAAAACCGGTTTCTGGATTTCCGCCAAAAGTACAGGTTTCGAAGGCCGCGGCAGAGTGGAGAATTATTATGTTGATAACATGGGAGTCTTGTTGAAAACTCCGGCGTGCTGTTGACTTCCGCCGATTCTCAACACGATTTTGAAATGGTATTTTTGCCGCCTTGAGAGCGGAGGTCCCGCTTTCTCCTAAAAATCTACCCGAACCCGAATCTATGTCCCTGAAGTGCGGTATTGTCGGTCTTCCGAATGTGGGCAAGTCTACTTTGTTCAACTGCCTGTCGAATGCGAAAGCACAGGCGGCCAATTTCCCGTTTTGTACCATCGAGCCCAACATCGGCGTCATTACCGTTCCGGACGAGCGCCTCAATAAGCTCGCGGAACTGATCACCCCGGAGCGCATCGTTCCGACCACCGTCGAGATCGTCGATATTGCTGGTCTCGTGAAAGGCGCCAGCAAAGGCGAAGGTCTCGGCAATAAATTCCTCGGCAACATCCGCGAATGCAACGCCATCCTGCACGTGCTCCGCTGCTTCGACGACCCGAACGTGGTGCACGTCGACGGTTCGGTGAACCCGGTGCGCGACAAGGAAGTCATCGACCTCGAGTTGCAGCTGAAAGATTTGGAAACGGTCGAAGCCCGCATGAAGCGCATCGAGAAGCAGGCGAAGACCGGCGCGGATAAAGACGCGAAAAAGGTTTACGACATTCTCACGCAGATCCATGCCGCGCTGCTCCGTGGCGAATCGGCCCGTACGGTTTCGCTTTCGAAAGAAGATGCGAAAATGATCGACGACCTGCAGCTGCTCACGCTCAAGCCGGTGATGTACGTTTGCAACGTCGACGAAGCGTCGGTGAAAACCGGCAACAAGCATACGGAAGCGGTAAGAGAAGCCGTGAAGAACGAGAGCGCGGAAATCCTGCTGATCACAGCGGCGATGGAAGCGGAGATCGCAGCGCTGGAAAGCTACGACGATCGCAAAGCGTTCCTGGCGGAAATCGGTCTCGACGAGCCGGGCGTCAACAAGCTCATCCATTCGGCATACAAGCTGCTCGATCTGCAGACGTACCTGACGGCCGGTGTGAAGGAAGTCCGCGCGTGGACGATCACCAAAGGCATGACCGCTCCTGAAGCGGCCGGCGTGATCCACACCGATTTCGAAAAAGGATTCATCAAGGCGGAAGTGATCGCCTATAAAGATTTTATCCAGTACGGTTCCGAAGCCGCCTGCCGCGACAACGGAAAGGTCCGTATGGAAGGAAAAGAATATATCGTGCAGGACGGAGACATCATGCATTTCCGCTTTAACGTGTAACGTATGGCGGAGATCGGGTACCTGTTCCTGTTTCTCACGATCTGGTTTATCGTCCCGTTTTTACTCGGGACCTGGTTCTTCAAAATCCTGAAAAAACGCTGGAAAGCGCTGGGCAAAGACAAAGGCGCCGCACGCGTGGTGAATTACCTCGTGTTCCTCGTCTGCGCGTTGTTCGGATGGCTGCTCGAAATGCTCGTGCTGACCGGCGTGAAAATGATGTTTTGAATGAGGTGCGTTGGTTCGGGTTGCGTGTTGCGAACGGGTATGTTCGTCACATGTAACACGCAACACGCACCGCGCAACACGTAACGTTTATGGCAGAAAAATCGAATTATACAGAAGATAATATCCGGTCGCTCGACTGGCAGGAGCACATTCGCCTGCGCCCGGGCATGTACATCGGTAAGCTGGGTGACGGTTCTTCTCCCGACGACGGCATTTACATTTTGCTGAAGGAAGTCATCGACAACTCGATCGACGAATTCGCGATGGGCCACGGCAAGAAGATCGAAGTGACGGTGAAAGACGGAACGGTGTCGGTGCGCGATTTCGGCCGCGGCATTCCGCTGGGAAAAGTGATCGATTGCGTGTCGAAGATGAACACCGGTGCGAAATACGATTCGGAAGCCTTCCAGAAATCCGTCGGCCTGAACGGCGTCGGTACGAAAGCGGTGAACGCGCTCTCTTCCTGGTTCCGTGTGCAGGCGTTCCGCGAAGGAAAAACCAAGATCGCAGAGTTCTCGCGCGGCAAAATCAAGGTTGACGAGCGCCTCAAATCCTCCGACGAGCACGACGGTACGCTCATCTCGTTCATTCCCGACGAGAAAGTATTCGTGAATTACCACTTCATCAACGAATACGTCGAGAAGATGCTGTGGAATTACGCGTACCTGAACACCGGCCTTACGCTCGTGTACAACGGCAACCCGATCCGCTCGGAGAACGGCCTGCTCGACCTGCTGCAGAAGAACCTCAGCGGTCCCGTCGTTTACCCGATCATCCACCTCAAAGGCCACGACATCGAAGTCGCCATGACGCACAGCGACCAGCAGTACGTCGAAGAATATTTCTCTTTCGTTAACGGCCAGCATACCACGCAGGGCGGTACCCACCAGGGCGCCTTCCGCGAAGCCGTCGTGAAAGTCATCCGCGACTTCGTGAAAAAAGAATACGAAGCAAGCGACATCCGCACGTCGATCGTAGCAGCGGTGAGCGTGAAAGTGCAGGAGCCGGTCTTCGAATCGCAGACGAAAACGAAGCTCGGTTCGCAGGACGTCGGCCCGAAAGGTCCTTCGATGCGTTCGTTCGTGTACGACTTCCTGAAAGTGGAGCTCGACAACTATCTCCACAAGAACGCCGAAACCGCCGACGCGCTGCACCGCAAAATTCTGCAGAGCGAGCGTGAACGCAAAGAACTTTCCGGCATCCAGAAGCTCGCCCGCGACCGCGCGAAAAAAGCGAACCTGCATAACCGCAAGCTCCGCGACTGCCGCGTTCACCTGAACGACATGAAAGACGAGCGTCGCCTGCACAGCACGTTGTTCATCACGGAAGGAGATTCTGCAAGCGGCTCTATCACGAAAGCGCGCGACGTCAACACGCAGGCGGTGTTCTCATTGAAAGGAAAGCCGCTGAACGCTTACGGTCTCACGAAGAAAATCGTTTACGAAAACGAAGAGTTCAACCTCATCCAAGCGGCGCTCGATATCGAAGACGGTCTTGAGAATCTCCGTTACAACAACATCGTCATCTCGACCGATGCAGACGTCGACGGCATGCACATCCGCCTGCTGCTGATGACGTTCTTCCTGCAGTTCTTCCCGGATCTCGTGAAGAACGGTCACCTCTACATCCTGCAGACGCCGCTGTTCCGCGTGCGCAACAAGAAAGAGACGATCTATTGCTATTCGGAAGACGAACGTCGCGCGGCTATTGCGAAGCTCGGCACCAAACCGGAGATCACGCGTTTCAAAGGTCTCGGAGAAATTTCACCGGACGAATTCAAGCATTTCATCGGCAAAGACATCCGTCTCGAGCCGGTGATCATCACGAGCGGCGCGAACATCCCGGAAATTCTTTCTTACTACATGGGCAAGAACACCGATTCGCGCCAGAAGCACATCATTGAAAACCTGCGCGTGGAGAAAGACCTCGTGGAGGAAACGGCAGCAAAAGCAGCGGTTTAAAATAAAAAAGTAAACCTCGAAGGTTTCAAAAACTTTCGAGGTTTACTTTCGAATCAAATCGATTCGAAAGCAGCATACGCATTCAGAATAAAGAAAAACGATTATGTCTGAGATCGAAAACAAAGACGGGATTTTTTCAGAGGGCGGCGAGGAGCAGAATAGCGAGCATCACGAGGAGCAAAGCCTCAAGCATGTGAAAGGCATGTATGAGAACTGGTTTCTCGATTATGCTTCTTACGTTATTCTCGAGCGCGCCGTTCCGTACGTCGAAGATGGTTTGAAACCGGTTCAGCGCCGTATCCTGCATTCGATGTGGGAGATGGAAGATGGCCGTTACAATAAAGTCGCCAACATCATCGGTAATACGATGAAGTATCACCCGCACGGTGACGCTTCCATCGGTGATGCGCTGGTGCAGCTCGGGCAGAAAGATCTGCTGATCGACATGCAGGGAAACTGGGGCAACATTTACACCGGCGACTCGGCTGCTGCTCCGCGTTACATCGAAGCCCGTCTTTCGAAATTCGCGCTCGATGTTGTCTTCAACCCGAAAACGACGCTCTGGCAATCCAGCTACGACGGACGTAACCGCGAGCCGGTAACGCTGCCGATGAAATTCCCGCTGCTGCTCGCGCAGGGTGTGGAAGGCATCGCGGTCGGTCTCGCCTGCAAAATTCTCCCGCACAACTTCAACGAGCTCATCGAAGCTTCCATTGCCATCCTGCGCGGTAAACGTGCGGAGATCGTTCCCGACTTCCCGACGGGCGGCATGGCGGACTTCTCGAATTACAACGACGGCCTGCGCGGCGGAAAGATCCGCGTTCGTGCGCGCATTAAAGTAAAAGACAGCAAGACGCTGGTCGTCACGGAAATTCCGTTCGGCACGACCACCGGCAGCCTGATCGATTCCGTCATCGCGGCGAACGAAAAAGGCAAGATCAAGATCCGCAAGATCGAAGACAACACGGCGGAATTCGTCGAGGTGCTCGTGCACCTGCAGCCGGGAACGTCCACCGACAAAACGATCGATGCGCTGTATGCGTTCACCGATTGCGAAGTGTCGATCTCGCCGAACGCCTGCATCATCGAGAACGAACGTCCGCGGTTTGTCGGCGTCAACGAGATGCTGAAAGTCTCCACGCAGCGCACGCTCGATCTGCTGAAGCGCGAGCTTGAGATCGAATTGTCGGAACTGCAGGAGAAGTGGCACTTTTCTTCTTTGGAGAAGATCTTCATCAAAGAAGAGATGTACATCGACTTCAAGAAATACGCGACGCGCGAAACGTTGTACGAATATCTCTACGAGCGTTTCAAGCCGCACCGCAAGAAGCTGCTCCGCGCCATCACCGACGAAGACCTGCACCGCCTCACGCAGATCCCGATGATCCGCATCACGCGCTTCGACACGATCAAAGCCGACGAGCTGATGAAGGATCTCGAGCAGAAGATCGAAGGCGTGAAGCATCACCTCGCGCACCTCATCGATTACGCCGTCGAGTATTTCAAAGAGCTTAAAAAGAAATACGGCACCGGCCGCGAGCGTAAAACCGAGATCCGCCAGTTCGAAGTCATCGAAGCCCGCCAGGTGGTGATGAACAACGTGAAGCTGTATGCCAACAAGGAAGAAGGCTTCATCGGTTTCGGACTGAAGAAAGACGAATTCATCACCGATTGTTCCGACCTCGACGAGATCATCATTTTCCGTCGCGACGGCGTGATGATGGTGACGAAGATCGCGGAGAAGACGTACGTCGGAAAAGACATCATCCATATCGCCATCTTCAAAAAAGGCGACGACCGCACCGTCTACAACATGGCGTATCGTGACGGCGCACGCGGCAATACGATGATCAAGCGCTTCAACGTGACGGGCGTAACGCGTGACAAGGAATACAACCTCACGCGCGGCGCGAAGGATTCGAAAGTGCATTATTTCACCGTAAGCCCGAACGGCGAGAACGAGATCATCACCGTGTTCCTCACGCCGACTTCCGGTGCGCGCAAGCAGGAATTCGACATGGACCTGTCGACCGTGGCGATCAAAGGCCGCGATTCGCAGGGAAATATCCTGACGCGTTACCCGGTGCGCAAGATCGTGCTGAAAGAAAAAGGCAAAGCGGAGATCGTGAAGCAGAAAGTATGGTTCGACGATTCGACGCACCGTCTCAATTACGACGAGCGCGGCACTTTCCTCGGCAGCTTCGGACCGGAA
>CAMLEF010000270.1 GCA_946478675.1 uncultured Flavobacteriales bacterium
TACCTATACTCTGCCGCCCGGCTATGGTATGCTAAACGGTACTTCGATGGCTTCGCCCCAGGCCACAGGTGGGGCAGCTCTCTTGATTAGTGCAGCCAAACAAGCCGGGGTGCAAAAGCAACCCGCCCAGCTTCGGCACACAATTCGTCCCCGCAGCTACGAATACGCCGGGCGGACGCTATTGTTACGGCCGTTGGAAAGACTTAAATGGAAACTTCTGGATGTTTGGCGGAAGCGACGCATTTGCAGGAACTTATGCCGACATGTGGATGTACGACATCAACTCCAACATGTGGACGTGGATCGCCGGCAGCAACGTGGCGAATGCGCCCAGCACGTTTACCCAGAAATGCGTTCCCAGCAGTAACTATCCCGGGTCGCGGTATGAGAACCGCTGCGCGTGGACGGACGATTGCGGGCGGTTCTGGCAATACGGGGGCTTCGGCGGCGGCATCGGAACGCTGAACGATCTCTGGATGTTCGACCCGAACACGACGCAGTTCACGTGGGTAGGCGGCAGTACCCTGCAGGCACAGCCCGGCAACTATGGCACACAGCTGGTCCCGGCGCCGACCAACTATCCCGAAAGCGGCGCGGGCGGTGCAGCGTTCCGCGATCTCCAGGGCAACTTTTGGATGTTCGGAGCGTGGACGACCGGCGGAAAAACCAACGCGCTCTGGAAATACACGCTCGACCCGAACTGTCCCGCACCGACGCAAATGCAGGTGGCCATCACTTCCACACCACCGGCCTGCGCGCCGCAAACCATCAACTTCAACGCCAGCTCCAACAACGTCAACTGGACCTACAGCTGGAACTTCGGCGACCCGAGCACGACCAACGATACCGCCAGCACGCCCGCATCGAGCTACAATTACACGCAGCCGGGAACGTACACCGTAACGCTGATCGTGACCAGTAACACCGGCTGCGCGATCGGCACCGACACGGCCACCACGGTCATCGTGATTGGCGGTGCAGGCGCGCTGAACATCGGCAACGATACGGCTATCTGCGGCACGGTGAGCCTGACGCTGAATGCCGGCAGCGCGAACTCTTACAACTGGAGCACCGGCTCCACTTCGCAAACGATCAACATCAGCAACATCGGTACGTATTGGGTGACGGTCAACTCCGCCACCTGCCCGGCCACCGACACGATCCACATCACCAACGCCGTCGGCCCGAACATTGGCCCCGACACGAGTTTCTGCCAGGGCGGCAGCATCACGTACAATGCGGGCGTCGCCAACTCGTACCAATGGAGCAACGGCGCGCAAACGCAAACCATCACGCCCACCACGTCCGGCCAGTATTACGTCGATGTCACCATCGGCTCCTGCAGCTTCAGCGATACGGCGTACGTTACGGTCATCCCCTCGCCGATCGTCAACCTCGGGCATGACACGGCGATCTGCGGCGCTTTCAACCTGCCGCTCGATGCGGGCAACCCGGGCGCGAGCTACACCTGGAGCACCGGCGCGCAAACGCAAACCATCAACGTCAGCAGCGCAGGAACGTATTGGGTAACGGCCAGCAACACCACCTGCTCGGATGTCGACACGATCGTTATTACTGCCGTTCAGCCGCCTTCGATCGGCAACGACACCACGGTTTGCCAGGGACAAACAGTAACGCTCAGCGGCGGAGCAGGCACAGGATACACCTGGAGCACCGGCGCGCAGACGCAGACGATCAACGTTTCTTCTTCCGGCATTTATTGGGTCGACGTGGCTAACGGAAACTGCGTACAGCGCGACAGTATTCTTGTAACCGTAAACGCATTGCCGGTCATCAATCTCGGGCCGGACACGACGCTTTGCCCGAATACTTCGTACACGCTGGATGCCGGCAACCCGGGCGCTACTTACACGTGGAGCACCGGCGCCAGCACGCAAACTATTTCTGTGGATTCCGCAGGAACGTATTCGGTGCTCGTCACGCAGAACAACTGTCCGCAGCGCGATACGATGATCGTCAGCATCGCTTCGCCCGTTTATCTCGGCGGTGAAATTTCGCTGTGCGGCAAATTCAACGTTACGCTGGATGCCGGGAACGCAGGCGCTACTTATCTCTGGAATACCGGCGCCACGTCACAAACGATCGACATTGCAGCCGCTGGTCAATACTGGGTGCAGGTCGACAACGGCAATTGCATCCTCAGCGATACGATCGTCGTCGTAGGATCGCCGGGCGAAGGTTCGATTTACATTCCGAATACATTTACACCGAACACGAACGGCCGCAACGAAGTGTTCACAGCATACGGCGAAGGCATCACGGAATTCCACCTGCGCATCTTCGATCGCTGGGGAAACCTTTTGTACGAAACTACCGACATGAGCCGCGGCTGGGACGGCACCTACAAAGGAAGCGTCGTGCAGCAGGACACTTATGTTTATACGGTCGAGTACCAGACGATGTGCGCCGGCAACAAACGCATCAAGGATGTCGGTCACGTGAATGTGCTGCGTTAAGTTGCGCTGAAAGAAAAATCAAAACGCCGGAGAGGGAAAACTGCTCCGGCGTTTTAGTTGGTACTGTTCCTACTGTAAATCCTTCAGGCCTTCGGGCGTTTCCACACCATCACGTAATCATCCATGCGATAGCCGTCGCCGATATCGAAATCTTTCGCGTACTCGATCGTAAAACCGAGTCCGAAATAGAAGTTGATCGTTTTATAATTCATGCGGTTCACCTGCAGCCGCAGTTGTTCGAGATCTGGAAAACGTTCCAGGATATCCGCGAAGATCTGCTTGCCGTAACCTTTCCCCTGCTCGTTTACTTCGATGTAAAATTTGTTCAGGAAATAGTCGCCGTTCTCTTTTTTCGAGAGCGAGATATAACCGAACGGAACGTCGTTCATCGTAGCGAGAAAAAACAGGTCGCCTTTCTGCATTTGCTCGTGCAGGCTTTTGGCGGAATACATTTTATCCAGCATGTACGCCACCTGTTTCTCCCCGATGATCGGCGTGTAATGAATTTTCCAGATGCGGTCCGCGAGCTGTGCGATGGCAGGAATATCCGAATCAACCGCGGGCCTGAGCAGCATTTTCATGGCGCAAATATAGGCGCTATCGGTTGGCGAAGGAGTTCGCAGGTATAGGGTCGCTACCAGCATATAAATATTTAATTACAATTTAAAATAATATAATTTATATAAACAAATAATACATTTAATAAAATGATAAAAACGCGCAAAACAGTGCATATCACATCATGGATGCGACAGCACCTTCACCCGATGAGGTGAGTTACTTGCTACCAGAAGAAGATCCAGGCGATCGCTCCGAGTACGAGCAAGAGGATGTATTGGAAAAAATCGGGAAACTGGGTGAGATACTTCTTGTAAAACTCGCGCCACCAGCTCTTGTCGAACAGCTTCATAGGGTTATTTGCGGTTTTTATACAGGGCGCCGTTGAGGTTGGCGTAACGGATCGTAATCTCGTAGCCGCCGTTCATCTTCGACACCTGGGAATATTTGGAGATATTAAGGTCGTAAGAAAGTCCGATAAAGAAATCGCCGAGATCGTAATAAAGTTGCGGAATGATCGCGTCTTTCATGCGGTAATGCGCGCCCAGGCCGATACCCGATTCGGAAAAGAAGTTCGTCACCTTCGTGCCGTTCTTGATGCGGTAACGCACGAGTCCGCCGATGAGAACTTCTTTGGCTGGCCCCTGCGCCATGTAATAACCGGAAGGACGAATCGACCAGCGCGTATCGGGCACATCGTAACGCACCTGCGCATGCACGACGTAACGCATGTCCATACGATCCGATCCGCCGGCATGAAACTCCATCGTCGGCTTGTTGAGGTGGAACGCTGCGGCGCCTGCAACAAATTCAAAAACGTCTTTCCCGACGAGATTGCCGGCCACGCTGCGATACTGGTACGCCGCACCTGCAGAAAAATCCATGAACGGGAACGAGGCCAGCGTATTGTTTTCATTCGAAAGCGCAGTCGGATCGTAAGCGCCGTTCACGTACTGGCTCTCCCACTGCAGACCGCTGATCGTTGCCGAACGCTGCGAATAACCGCCCTGGATGCCGACGGAAAGCTTGTTGTAATCATTCAGCGGAACGATGCCGCTCACCGACACCAGTCCCTGCACCGTTCCGAATTTCGAATCACCGGCCACATCGCGGTACAGGAACGCGCCGACGCCGAGATAAGAACGGTTCTTCGCATACATCAGCGGCATATCGAACGCCGCCGCCATCGTCGTGTACGGATGTCCCATCACCGCCCACTGGCTGCGGTAGTTGAGGTTGACGCGGAACAGGCCGTCGAACAATCCCGTATTCGCAGGATTCAGGTGCAGCGGGTTTTCGTTGAATTGCGAGAAATGAATATCCTGCGCGCGCATCGCCGACACGCACGAAAACAACAGCACCGTTGCGAACAGCTTCTTCATCGTTAGCGCATCAACGTTATGTTACCCGATTTCAAACCGCTTGTGCCGTCGGGGTAATTTACTTTCAGCATGTACGAATACACGCCGGTAGGATCGGGCTTGCCGTTGCTGCTGCCGTCCCAGCCGTCCGTCGGGTTGGAAGAATGGAACACCTGCTGTCCCCAGCGGTTGAAGATGATGAATTCCATGCTCTGCATGCCTTCGAGACCATGCATGTACAGCACGTCGTTGTTGCCGTCGCCGTTCGGAGAGAAAGCCGTCGGGATGAAAACGTTCTCGAGCACTTCGTTCGTTTTGAACACGGCAACGATCGTTTGCGATTGCGTCAGGTTAACGCCTACGCTGTCGTTCGAGATGGAAGGCGTCGGCGCGTCGAGCATTTCCCAGTGATCGAAAATGTATTGCGCGGAAGTCGGCGTTGCCTGCAGCAGCACGTCGATGCCGCCGTAATACGTGCCGTTCCAGGGAAACTGATCGAGATGAATGGAATTCACATCCACCGTTCCGGCGCCTGCGGGGCTCACGTCGATCGTGATGTTGTACGGACCGGTGAGGTTGTAGCAATCGATCATGCCCTGCTGCAGCGCGGTGCAACGGGCGGTGATGTAGTTGCGCATCTGCGTCACGTTCGCCTGCCACGCCGGCATCGACCCGCCCCACTTCGCGATCTGCGCCGGCATTTCCGGCGTGATGTGGTTGATGCAGGTATCGAGCACCGCCGTCATCGTATCGCAGCTCAGCGACGTATTCATGAGATCGGCGAAACGGCTGATGTAATATTGCTTGAACGTCGGGTTCGCCATGAGCGCGTTCACGACCGGAACGTGTCCTTGCCCGCCCGGATCCGGCAGCGATTCCGGGTTGCACGGATCAGCGTTGGGCGACGTATCCGGAATGCCGGTGTAGTTGATGTAATGGCCGAACGTCGCGTCATTATCCCAAAGCGCGTAACGCCATTTCTTGCATTGTCCCGTCGTATCCATGCCGCGCCACCACATCGTGTTCCAGTTGAGCCAGTCGGACGTGACGCAGATCGAATTCAGGATGATGTAGTCGGCAAGACTTTTCCAGTTGTAAAGACTATCGACGTGCGCCCAGTTCGCCGGCGTCGCCATGTTGTTTGAAACGATGAAGCTCTCGAGCGTATTCCAATCGCTTTGCGCCTGCGTGCCGCCGTATTCCGACCAGGTGCCGCCCCACGTCTTCAGCATTTGCAGGTGATTTTCATCCTGGCCGTAATAATAATCCGTGAAGTCGGCGTCGTCCACTTTTTCGCGGATCTCGTAAACGCCCCAGTATTGGCCGTTCACATACAGCACACACGATTCGAAGGAACGCTCGTCGAGGTGCAGCCGGCCTTTCTGCGAAAGATCATGCACGTAAGCATCGCGGATATGCGCGCCGTTCTCGAACGGGTAGTTGTCGTTTGCAGCGGGTTTCAGGATGATGCGCTGAAATTTCGTGCGGTTTTTGCGGTGGAATAATTTATACTTCAGGCAATAGCCGTAACCGTACTGGTCGTGCGAAACGAAGTCGATGCCGCGCTGCTGGTACGCCCACGAGTCGTTGCCGTGCTTGTTCGACGTGCCGCTTACTTCCGTCCGGAACGTACCACTTTTGTCGAAGTATTCGATCGTCGTTCCCGGCTCGATCTGCGAACCGTTCATCAGCGTCATGATGTTATCGCCGCAAATGGAAACGACCGCCACCGTATGCGTAACTCCGATGAAATAGCTGTTCGTTTCAATGAAGCTCGCCGGAATATTCGTGGTGCTGCTGAAGGCGCGCGCACGCACCACCTGTGTCGCTGAAATGGTGAGCGGCCCGGAATACGTTGCCGAGCTGGCGGTAGGATCGCTGCCGTTGGTGGTGTAATGGATCGTTACGTTCGGATCGGGCGAAGTGATGGAAAGCGTTTGCGAGCCGGCGTAAAATCCGGGCGCGAGGCTGAACACCGGCGTGGTTGCGTAAGGCAGGTAAGGCGTCGCGGTGCCGTTGGAAGTGCCGAAAGTCGGGTTCAGGAAAACGCTCCAGCCACTGGCGCCGTCGGTCGTTCGTCCCCAGGAATGTTCTTCCTGGTTGCGGCGCATCGTGAGCGAATCGATGATCTGTCCTGCAGGATTGGCGAGCACGATCTGCTCCGGCT
>CAMLEF010000271.1 GCA_946478675.1 uncultured Flavobacteriales bacterium
TGATAACGCTTCACGGCATCGCTGAACAATTGCAGCACGCGGAACGAAAAAATTTCCGGCTCGAGCTGGTGGCGGATCATCGCTTCGTAGCTCTGCTCTTCGGGGTTCATCACCATGATCGGCAGCGTGATCCCGGCTTTGCGCAGTTCGACACCTTCATCGGCATACGCGACGGCGAGATAATCGACACGATGGAACTGCAGCACGTTCGCAATTTCGAAGCTGCCGCTGCCGTAAGAGAAAGCTTTCACCATCGCCATGAGCTTCGTGCCCGCATTCATGCGCGAACGGACGAAATTCAGGTTGTGCACGAGCGCATTGAGATCGATCTCGAGAACGGTTTCGTGCGCTTTTTGCTGCAGCACTTTGCTGATCTGCTCGAAGCCGAACGGGCGCGCGCCTTTCAGCAGGATGGTTTCGTTATGGAACATTCCCGCGTGGAAAGCGGAAAGAAAATCGTTCGTTGAAGAATAGAACGCCGTTTCTTTCAACGGGAACAAATCTTTGCAACGCGTGAGCGCTTCGCCGATGCCGATGAAACGATCGACGCCTTTGCTTTGCGCGAGGGCAGCGACTTCGGCGTACAGCTGCTGCTCCTGCATGCCGCTCTGGAGAATATCAGAGAGAATGAGCGTGCGTTTGCTGTGCTGCTGTTGCTGGTTGAGAAAATCCAGCGCCACCGCCAGCGAGCCGAAGTCGGAATTGTAGCTGTCGTTGATGACGGAGCAGTTGTTGACGCCTTCTTTCAGTTCGAGGCGCATCGCTACCGGCAGCAGCTGCTTCATGCGCGATGCGATCGTTTCTTCGTCCTGCCCGAGCAGCAGCATAATGGACCAGCAGTGAATCGCATTTTCCTGCGAAGCTTCATCCGTGAACGGCACTTCGATCTGCACGAAGCGGTTGTTAAAGATGCCCTGGATGACGGTCTCGCTTCCTTTCTTCGTCACCTTCGCGATTTGAAGATTCGCTTTTGTTTTGCGCGACCAGGTGAACAGGTTGCTGCCGTCGGCAATCTCCTGCACTTTCGCGAAAAGCATCGGGTCGTCCTTGCAGCAAACGATGGTGCCGGCGCCTTTCAGCAATTGCAGCTTCTCGCCTGTTTTCTGTTCGCGCCCGGAAAAATTCTCATCGTGCGCGCTGCCGATGTTCGTGATCAGCGAAATGGTGGGACGAAGGATCTGCTGCAGCTTCTGCATCTCGCCCGTGCGGGAAATGCCGGCTTCAAAAATGGCGAGCGTGTGTTCCTCTTCCATCTGCCAGACGGAAAGCGGCACACCGACCTGCGAGTTGTAGCTCTTCGGGCTGCGCACGATGCTGTAGTCGTCGCGCAGCAGCTGCCAGAGCCATTCTTTGACGATGGTCTTGCCGTTGCTCCCGGTGATGGCGATGAGCGGAATGGCGAAACGGCTGCGATGATAAGCAGCGAGCTCCTGGAGAGCGACGAGCGTATCGGGAACAAGAATAAAATTCGCGGCGGGAAAGTGCTGCTCCGGCTGTTCGGGCATTTTACTCACGACGAAGTTGCGCACACCTTTTTCATACAGTGCGGAAAGAAACGCATGCGCATCATGCCGCTCGCCTTTGATCGCGAAGAATAAAACATTCGCCGCCTGGCTCAGCTTGCGGCTGTCGATCTGCAGCAGCCGGATCGTCTCGTCGTTACGGATGATCGTTTGCGAAGCGCGGACAATGCGGGCGATATCGGAAAAATGGTAGGTCACCGGAGAGTGCAAAGATAATTTGTAAATGAACGCTGCGCGTGGTTGAACCACATAGGAACATAGAACCACATAGAAAAACTACTGTGCCTATGTCCCTATGTGTTTAAAAACAGTTCCCGAAGCCTGCCGAAGCATCCTTTACTCCCGAACGCATTCACAAATTCTCCGCCACCATCGCCTCATGAAAGCAATCGCGGCAAAGCGGTTCGTAATGATCTTTTTCGCCCAGCTCCACCAGCGCGCTTCCTCCCGCAATACGATGCGAATGGTTGGCGAGGTTGCCGCAGCGCATGCAGATGGCATGTACTTTGGTGACATATTCTGCAGTGGCGAGCAACGCGGGAATCGGCCCGAACGGGTTGCCTTTGAAATCCATGTCGAGGCCGGCGACGATCACACGGATGCCGGTGTCGGCAAGCTGGTTGCAGACCTGCACGAGGCCCATGTCGAAGAACTGCGCCTCATCGATGCCGACCACGTCGACGTCGTTGGCGAGCAGCAGGATGTTCGAGGAATTCGGCACCGGCGTGGAATGGATTTCCGTGGCGTCGTGCGAAACGACTTTTTCCTCGTGGTAACGCGTGTCGATGGCGGGTTTGAAGATCTCCACGCGCAGCTTCGCGATACGCGCGCGGCGCAGGCGACGGATGAGCTCTTCGGTCTTTCCGGAAAACATGGAACCGCAAACGACTTCGATGCAGCCGCGGCGCTTGTGCGAGTGAAGCGTATTTTCGAGGAACATGGTTTTTTCTCAGGGACAGCCGCCAAAAAACGTAACTTTGAACCGGCTTTTGGATGCCGGGCAAATCTAACCAAAAAGCCGCTTAACGACACGCATGGGCCAGCTTGACGAGCACAAAGAAACTCTCCGCAAAGAAATCTCTTCGCTGATCGATTCCGTTTCCGCCGGCCGCGGAAAAATCCTTTTCGAGAACGACCCCAACAGCCTCGCGCGACTGCTCGACGATCTTGCGCAGCTGAACCGCAAAACCGCCGCGCTCCAGGTCCTGCTCACGCTTCCTCCCGAGCCGGCGCATGTTCCCGTTATTCCTCCCCCCGTCGAAGAAAAAAAGCCGCAGCCGGAAATGCAGCCCATCGTTCCCATCGTGGAAGAGAAGCCGGCGCAACCCGAGCTCAAACCTGTCCTTCCTTCGGTGACGATCACGGAAGAGAAAAAAGTGGTGCCCGAAGCCAAACCGCTCTTGCAGGAGAAACCGGCAGAAATCAAAAAAGAAGAGCCGGTTGCCGAAGTGAAAAAAGAAGTGGTAGCGCCGGTGGTGCAGGAGATAAAAGCGTCCGCAGGAAAAACATTCCCCGATCTGAAAAGCTTCATCGGCTTCAATGAAAAGCTGATGTTCCTCCGCCTTTTTAAAAACGATTCCGCTGCTTACGAAGAAGCGATCGCGCAACTCAACAACTGCCAGAGCAAAGAAGAAGCGATGAGCTTCCTCTCCGTGCTGCAATCCGAATACGCCTGGAATTCCTCCAGCGAGCCGGTGCAGATCTTTACCGATACCGTCAAACGCCGATTCTCCTGATCATGTTCTTCCGCTTTTTTTCACGGACGCTTCCGTTGCTCTGCCTTCCTTTTTGCGCAGCAGCACAGGACCGCGCGTTCGCGAAAAAAGTGATCGATACGCTGGCCTCTCCTTCGATGCATGGCCGCGGCTACGTCAACAACGGCGACAAGATCGCTGCGGATTACATTGCCGCGCAGTTCAAATCGTTCGGCCTCGTTCCGTTTAAAAAGAACGGCAGCTACTTCCAGGAATTCAGTTTCCCGGTGAACACTTTTCCCGGGAAAGTCGAGCTGACCTTCGGATGGAAAGACGGGAAAAAAGAAAAAGCCGTTCCGGGCGAACAGTTCCTCGTGCGTTGTGAATCGCCCAGCGTGAAAGGACATTTCCCCGTGGTGCTGCTCGATTCGTCCGTCGTTTACAACGATCAGAAGCTCGGGGATTTCAAAAAGCTGAACCTGAAAAAATCATTCGTGCTCGTCGACACTTCCGGCGTGCGCAACAAGGTGCAGCTTTCGTACCTCATCAACTTCGTCAAATATCCCGTCGGCGTAAAAGGCATTCTGCTGCCGGTGAAACCTTCGCCCATCGGAGGAACCGATCATTGCTCGAAACTTTCGCCCTGGGATTTTTCGATGATGCAGTCGACGGTGCCGATGATCGAGATCGACAATCATTTCCGTTCTGCGGAAGCGATCGACGTTTGCATCGGCGCGAAATTCATCCGGAATTACCAATCGCAGAATGTGCTCGGTTACGTGAGCGGCTCGCAGTATCCCGATTCGTTCCTCGTCTTCACGGCGCATTACGATCACCTCGGGCAAATGGGAAAAGACGTGTTCTTCCCCGGCGCCAACGATAATGCGAGCGGTGTTGCGATGCTGCTGAGCCTCGCGCGTTATTATTCGCAGCCGGAGCACAAGCCGCATTGCTCAGTCGTGTTTATCGCATTCGGCGCGGAAGAAGTCGGATTGCTCGGCTCTCATTTTTTCACCGAGCATCCAATGTTCCCGCTGAAGTCGATCCGTTTTCTCGTGAACATGGACATCCTCGGCACCGGCGATGAAGGCATCACGGTAGTGAACGCGACGATCTTCGACAAAGAATTCAAAAAGCTGCAGGCGCTGAACGACACGGGCCATTACCTTCCGCTCGTGAAGCCGCGCGGCAAAGCGGCCATCAGCGATCACTTCTTCTTCACCGAGCTGCACGTGCCGTGCTTCTACGTCTACACGCTCGGCGGCATCAAAGCCTACCACGACACCTGCGACCGACGCGAAACGCTTCCGCTGACGAAGTTCGAAGAGCTGTTTTCGCTGCTGCGTGATTTCGCCGATTGGGAAGACAAGCGATAATTCATGAAGCTCTACCTCGTCCCCACCCCGATCGGCAATCTCGAAGACATCACGCTTCGTGCGCTGCGCATCCTGAAAGAAGTCGATCTCATTCTCGCGGAGGACACGCGTACCAGCTCGAAGCTGCTGCATCATTACGAGATCAGCAAGCCGGTGCATGCGCATCACCAGCACAACGAGCACAAGACGGTGGCGATGATCGCGGAGAAAATCGCTTCCGGTCAAAACGTAGCGCTCATCACCGACGCCGGCACGCCCGGCATTTCCGATCCCGGCTTCCTGCTCGTGCGCGAATGTGTGAACGCCGGAATTCCCGTAGAATGCCTTCCCGGCCCGACAGCTTTCGTTCCCGCGCTCGTGCAATCCGGTCTTCCCTGCGACACGTTCGTTTTCATTGGTTTTCTTCCGCAGAAAAAAGGAAGGCAGACCAAACTGAAAATGCTGGCGGAAGAAACGCGCACGATGGTGCTGTACGAATCGCCGTTCCGCCTCGTGAAAGCGCTGGAAGAATTCAAAACGTTTCTCGGCGCAGACCGGAGAGTTTGCGTTTCGCGCGAGCTGACGAAAATGTTCGAAGAAAATTTCCGCGGCACCGTCGAAGAAGCGCTGGCGCATTTTTCCGCGAAGCAGGTGAAAGGTGAAATCGTGATCGTGGTGGAAGGCAGGCGCGAAGGCGGCAAGCAGCAGGAAGAGGAACACGAAGAGGATTAACGTCCCGCAAAAAACTTCTTATCTTGTCACTGCCCAACCGCCCGGTATGCAACACATTTCCATTAAGACGGGCGCCCCACCCGGAACGCTGATGTATCTCGGCAAGGAGACGCGTGACTCCGTGCGTATCTCCCTCATCGAATTCAACGAGAAGGAGTTTTTCGAAAAAGAATTCACCGACATCCAGGAATGCCTCACGCACGTGCAGCCCGGGATGGTGAAGTGGATCAACGTCGACGGCGTTCATAATACTGCCATCGTCGAACAGATCGGCAAGCTCTTCCACATTCACCTGCTGACGCAGGAGGATATCGCGAACACCAACCAGCGTCCGAAATTCGAAGACTTCGACACCTACCTCGTCGCGATCATGAAAATGATGTACGAGGATGCGCAGTTGAAAAAAGAGAGCGACGACGCTCTTGTTTCTGAACAGCTGACCGTGCTTCTTCTCAATGACGCCACTGTGCTTTCTTTCCAGGAAGCGGAAGCCGGCGACGTCTTCGATATCATCCGCGAGCGTCTTCGTCTCGGGAAAGGCCGCATCCGGAAAAGCGGCGCGGATTATCTCGCGTACTGCCTCATCGACGCCGTCATCGATTCGTACTTTGACGTGCTTGAAAAGATCGGCGATGAGATCGAAGTGCTCGAAGATTCGCTGCTCGACAATCCCACGCCGGAAACGCTGAAGCATCTTCACCATCTCAAACGACAGATGGTGTATATCCGCAAAGCGGTGTGGCCGGTGCGCGAACTCATCAACAATCTCGAACGCAGCGAATCGGAACTGATCTCGGAAAGCACGAGCGTTTATCTCCGCGACGCGCACGATCACACGATCCGCGTCATCGATACCGTCGAAACGTACCGCGACCTGCTCTCGGGCATGATGGATCTTTACCTCTCGACCGTCAGCAACCGCATGAACGAGGTGATGAAAACGCTCACCATCATCACCACTATCTTTGTTCCGCTGACGTTCATCGCCGGTGTTTACGGAATGAATTTCGTTTACGAAGATCCCGCCACCGGCAAAGTCAACAAGATGAATATGCCCGAGCTGTATTCGCCGTACGGCTACGTCGCGATATGGGGCATCATGATCGTGATCGTGATTGCGCTCGTCATTTATTTCCGCAGAAAAAAATGGTTGTAACTCCGGCATGAAACGCTTCTTCCCTCTTCTCTTCCTGCTGATCCTGTCCTGC
>CAMLEF010000272.1 GCA_946478675.1 uncultured Flavobacteriales bacterium
TCTTCCGTGGAAGTAGTAACCGGCGACAGCATCTACGATCTCGACATCGATATCTACGCTCCCTGCGCGCTCGGCGCCACGGTGAACGACGCTACGTTGTCGCGCCTGAAGTGCTCGATCATCTGCGGCGCTGCCAACAACCAGCTCGCGGACGAAGCCATTCACGGCAAAATCGTGATGGAAAAAGGCATCCTGTACGCGCCCGATTTCGTGGTGAACGCCGGCGGCCTCATCAATGTGTATTCCGAAGTAGCGAAGTACGGCCGTGAGGCGGCGCTCGCACAGGCGGAAAACATCTACAACACGACGGCCGGCATATACGCGATGTCGAAAAAAGACAACATCCCGACGTATATGGCAGCAAACCGCACGGCAGAAGCACGCATCGCGGCAATGGCCCATATCCGTACCAAACGTTAATCAGTCAAACCATTCAAAAGACAAATCCCGGCGCATTCGGGGTTTGTCTTTTGAGCTTTTAGTAAGAGTTCTTTTTATGCTGAACAGGAGATACCTGCGTATTAAAGCCATGCAAGCCCTCTACGGATTTTTCCAGGCAGAGGACGGTGACATGCCCAAAGGAGAGCGCGAGTTGTTACGCAGTATTGACCGCACCTACGATCTTTACATTTACCTGCTGCTGCTGCTGGAGGAATTCGTGCGGGTGGCAAATAACCAGATCGACATCGCGAGAGAGAAAAAGCTCCCGACGAAAGAAGACCTGGATCCCAACATGCGTTTTGTGAATAACCGGCTCATCGCGCAGCTTTCGGTCCACCCGAAGCTGAAGCGGGAAGGGGAAGCGCGCAAGCTCACCTGGCAATCCGACCAGGAAATGGACCTCGTGCGCCAGACCTGGGAAAGCATCCGCCAGTCGGACGAGTACAAGGCGTACATGAACGGCCCGGAAGATTCCTACAAGGCCGACCAGGAATTCGTGCTGGATATTTTCAAGAAATACATGGCCGACGACGACTCTTTCGAGCATTTCATCGAAGAGAAGAACATGCACTGGCCCGGCGATATGAACATGGCCGTTGCGCCTGCCGTGATCCGCACGCTCGAAACGGGCAGCGAAACGCAGGAGCCGCAGCTGGCGCCGTTGTTCAAAGACGCGGAAGAAGACCGCCAGTTCGTGCTCGACCTGTATCGCAAGACGATCATCGAGAACGAGAACTGCGAAAAGCTCATCTCGGAAAAAACGAAGAACTGGGAAGTCGACCGCATCGCCGTGATGGACGTGATCCTGATGAAGATGGCGATCGTCGAGTTGCTGCATTTCACCAGCATCCCGGTGAAAGTAACGCTGAACGAATACATCGAGATCTCGAAAACCTACAGCACGCCGCGCTCGAAGCAATTCATCAACGGCATCCTCGACAAGCTGGTCATTGATTTCCGCCGCGACGGAACGATCAAAAAGACCGGCCGGGGACTGATGGAGTAGTTCGGAGCCTGGAGTTCGGAGTCTGGAGTTTTAAGTGATTACACCAAACTCCCAGCTCCGAACTCCTGACTCGAAACTCCGAACTAAATTGTACTTTTGGCAGACTAATTAAAAGCAGATCCATGAAAGCGAAAACCCTTTTCCTTTCCGTTTGCGCCCTCGGAATGATGGCAGGTATGTTCTCCTGCGCACCCAAGAAAAAAACGGACGTCACCACCGATATGGTCGACATCACCAGCTCGGCGAACGGCAACGCTCCGGCGGGCAACGCCCCGATGATGAATTTTGCGGAAGAATCCTGGGATTTCGGCAAGATCTCGCAGGGTGAGCGCGTATCGCATGCGTTCAAGTTCCGCAACACCGGCGGTTCCCCGTTGATCATCTCGGAAGCGCACGGCTCCTGCGGCTGCACCGTTCCGGAATACCCGCACAACCCGGTTGCTCCCGGTGCGGATGCCGTCATCAACGTCGTCTTCAACAGCGAAGGCAAACACGGCAAGCAGGAAAAGACCGTCACGCTTTCTACCAATTGCGAAATCTCTACCAAAGTCCTTACGATCAAATCCGAAGTCCTCGTTCCTGAAGAACGCGGCGGCGAAGGCAAATAAACCATCAATTCAATTCTCTCTATGCACCTTTTGACTTTTATTCTTCTCGATGCTGCTCCCGCAGCCGGAGCTCCTGCAGCAGGCGGCGGTATGAGCCCGAACGTGATGAACATTCTCATGATCGGCCTGATCATCGTCGTATTCTACTTCTTCATGATCCGCCCGCAGCAGAAGAAGCAGAAAGAAGCGAACAACTTTCTCGCCGAGATCGGCAAAGGCACCAAGATCGTCACCATTGGCGGCATCATCGGCAAAGTGCTCGATGTTCGCGACAAATCTTTCATCATCGAAGTAGAAGGCGGCAACCGTCTCCAGATCCTGAAGTCGGCCGTTTCCCTCGAGAACTCCCGCACCTTCAACAACAACGACGAGAAGAAAGAGGAGAAGGAAAAAGAGAAAAAAGACTAATCCGTTACTGAAAACCAACCCGGTTTACGATCCCAGAATTTCAGAGCTCCTCTCCGGAATTTTGGGATTTGTTTTTTGTAATTGGGAATTTTGCCCCGCATGGCCAGCCCGCAACAACCGATCGCACAGGGAATCAAAACGCCGTTTCGCAACCGCAGGTTCATGACGTTTGTCGTCTGCCTGCTGCTGTCGGCGGTGTTCTGGGTGCTGCATGCGCTTTCCAAAGAATACGAGCTGAACATTCGTGTGCCGGTAACCTACACGCATTTGCCGGACCGCGGATTGGTGGCCGTCGACCTGCCGGATTCCATCGACGCGCGGGTAAGCGGCAGCGGTTTTATCCTGCTGGCATACCAATGGACGCAAAGCACGACACCGGTGGAACTGGACGTGCGGCAGGCAAAAGCGCTGGGCAACGGCGATTACGCACTCTCCACCTGGCTCCATCCCGAGCGTCTCGAAGGCGCCATCGGCCGCGGACTGCACGTGGAGCGGCTGCTGCCCGATACGCTGATCCTCAATTTCGCGGGACGGGTAGAGAAGAAGGTGCCGGTGCGACCGAAAGTCACGGTGAAATGCGCGCCGGGTTACCGCCTGGGCGACAGCATCACGACGAGCCCGGCGATGGTAACGGTAAGCGGCGCGGAGGCTTTGTTGAAACGCGTGAGCTTCGTGGAAACGGAGCAGAAGAATTACACGAAGCTCGACCATTCGCTCAATGAGCCGGTGAAGCTCGTGCTGCCGCAGGGCGTTTCGCAGGTGGAGATCGAGCCGGCAACTGCGCGCGTGGTCGTGGCCGTCGGGCAATACACCGAAAGCCGCCTGAGCATTCCCGTCGAAGTGATCAACGTTCCGGCCAACCTCGTGCTGAAAACGATTCCCGATAAAGTCGATGTCACGTTCCAGGTGCCGGTCGAAGATTTCAACGCCATCCACGGCGACATGTTCCGCATCATCGCCGATTATTCGAAAGCCGATCAGCAAACCGGTGATATCCCGCTGGAGATTGTCCGCCAGCCGCTGAACATCCGCAACCTGAAGCTCGCGCAGCCGCGGGTGCAATACATCATCCGGAAGTAGTTACGAATTGTTACGAATGGGGAGAGGTTGGTGCTCCGGATTTGCTTTGGGTGCTGCAGTGAAGTGGGGTGCGAATTCCGAATCATTATGAATATACGAATGGGGGAGTGTGGAATTCTTCAGGGGAGATGCGTGCTGCAATGATGTGGGGTTACGAATAACGAATCATTGCGAATATACGAATGGGTATTCCAGAGAACCGGTAGCAGTGATTCGTATATTCGTACACATTCGTAATTCGTAACCCATCCATGACTTTTCCCGAACGTTTCACTGAAGTGGTTGTTGATTTTCCGCGGCGGATTTTGCTGTCGGATGGGAATGGCGCTTATTCTTCGGAGCAGGTTTTTCTGACGGCGAAAGGTGTTGCGCAGGAATTGCTTTCGAAGCGGAAGTTTGCGGGCGAACGAATCGCATTGCTGGCGCCGCCGGGACTTTCGTATGTCGCGGGGATGCTGGCGGGATGGATGCGCGGGGCGATGATGGTGCCGCTGTGCCCGGAACATCCGCCGGCGGAAATTGCCCATGTGCTCAGCGACAGTCAGCCGGCGATTATTCTCTGTCATCCTTCGTTGCGTGCATTGCTGCCGGAAACCAAAATCCAGATTGCGAAGCTCGTTGCCGACAAACCGCAGGAAGACTTCATCGATTTCGAATGGAATTATCCTTCGCCGAACAATGCGGCGCTGATGCTGTATACGAGCGGTACCACGGGAAAACCGAAAGGCGTTGTGCACACGCATGCTTCATTGGCGTCGTCGGTGCAATGTCTCATCGAAGCGTGGGAGTGGACGGAGAACGATCGCATCCTGCATTTTCTTCCGCTGCATCATACGCACGGCATCGTCAACAAATTGCTGTGCCCGCTGTGGGCCGGCGCGCGCTGCGACATGCTGCCGAAATTCGATGCGAAAATCGTTTGGGAAAAGCTCGTGAAAGAAGAATACACCGTTTTCATGGCGGTGCCGACCGTTTACGCCAAGCTGATCCAGGCCTGGGAAGAAGCGGATGAAACAACGAAACAAAACTATTCGGCGTCCTGCAAAAAACTGCGGCTGATGGTTTCCGGGTCGGCGGCGTTGCCCGTGAGCCTGCTGGAAAAATGGAAAACGATTTCGGGCCACGTGCTGCTCGAGCGTTACGGCATGACGGAAATCGGGATGGCGCTGTCGAACCCGCTGCATGGCGAGCGGCGCGCGGGATTCGTGGGGCAGCCGCTGCCGGGCATGGAAGTGCGGATGAATGCGGAGCAGGAGCTGGAAGTGCGCGGAAAAAATGTGTTCAGGGAATACTGGAAGCGCGCCGATGAAACGAAGAAGAGTTTTACGAGCGACGGCTGGTTCCGCACCGGCGACATGGTAGCGTTCGAAGACGGTTATTATCGCATCGTCGGAAGGCTCTCAACCGATATCATCAAATGCGGAGGATACAAAATCTCGGCGCTGGAAATCGAATCGGTATTGCTGCAGCATCCTGCAGTGCGCGAGGCTTGCGTGGTGGGCATCGCGGATGAAACCTGGGGCGAGAAGATTGCGGCGATCCTTGTCTTGAAAGAAGGACAAGCGCTCACACTCGACGAACTGCGCGATTGGGCGAAACCGCATCTCGCGAATTACAAATTGCCGACGTTGCTGAAAATTGCCGAAGCGTTGCCGCGGAATGCGATGGGGAAAACGGTCAAGAACGAAGCGAAAAAGCTGCTCGCATGAATTCTTTTTACGATGTCATGAAAAAGCATCCCGATGCGAAACTGCTGGACATCGTGCAGCATCGTCGTCGCGATTACCAATTGGGAGCGCTCGATGCAGCGGAGCTCGTCCTGAAAGAGCGCGGCGTAAAATGGGAAATGCCGGAAGAGAAATTCGCTGCTTACGAACCGATCGAAAATGTGCGGGATGAAATTGCGCAGCGGCTGGCGACAGGCGAGAATATCGAACAAATCAAATCGCAGTTGAAAGACGAGAAAGGCATCGACGTGTTCGAATACGCCGAACGCGAGCAGGAAGCGGAAGAAAGAGTGAACCCGGATTTTGCAGCGAAGCGGCGCTACTTTGGCGGCGTCGGTACGAGCATGCTGCTGGTCATTTTCGCAGGATTGAGACTCGCGCGGTATTCTCCGGGAGTGGGGGCCGCCGTAATCATCGGGGGACTGGTACTTGGCGCGATACTGCTAATCATGAGAAAAAAATGAACCACGGAGACACAGCGATCTCCGTTTCCCCGTGCCTCGGTGGTTCAAATCTGCGTTTACAAAATTTCCCGCAACGCCGCATTCACTTCCTCCGGGTGCGTGAACACCATAAAATGCCCGGCGCCTTTCACGGGAAAATCGACTTTTCTTCTTTTCGGGAAATACAGCACGCGGTCCTTCATGCCGTGGATGCGCACAATGTTTCCCGGGACGGTTTCATTCTTCCAGAACGCCGCTTCTTTCAGCGCCCACACCAGAAATTTCGCCGACATATCCGCCATGATCGCCTTGAGCAAACGTCGTTCTTCTTTGGTGCGGATGCCGAATACCCAATACGTGAGCGGGTTGGTGCGCTTGAGCAGCGTCGCCGGGATGAGCCGGTGAATGCCGAGCACGATCAGCAGCCGGTACCACTTCGGCATTTCATCGCGCGAAGGAATGCTCGAGATAAGAATCGTTTTTTCCACCGGCACGATCTTGTTCAGTTCCACCGAAACCATGCCGCCCAGCGAAAGCCCCGCAAGGATCAGCGGCTGCGACGTGTCGATCTGCGCCAGGAGCCGGCGACAGTAGGAGGGAAACGGCTCGTTTTTTTCCGGTTCGATCCAGCGGACGCAGCGCATCTCGTAACCTTCCGGAAGAACGAGTTTCGAAAATGCGCGCTCATCAATGCCGAGTCCGCTGATAAAATGGATGAGCCGGGGTTGCATGGGCGCAAAGGTCGTGAATTGGATCACGCCCGCCTGACCATCGGGCAGGGAGACACGGGGGC
>CAMLEF010000273.1 GCA_946478675.1 uncultured Flavobacteriales bacterium
TCGGAACCGTTATGAAACTCATGCGCTAAAAAAATTTGAAAATATATTTCAAAATTTATTGAAAGTTCAAAAACATTCGGCCATGATAAACACAATTGCCTATACCATTTACCTGCTCCTGGCGCTGATCGTGGTGCTGGTGGTCGGGCGGGTCCTCTACCGCAACGGGCGATTTTATCTCGTGGAGATCTTCGGCGACGAATCGATTGCCGACAGCGTGAACCGTTTTCTCTTCCTCGGCTATTGCCTGGTCAATACGGGAGGCGCATTCAATTGCCTCGTCCGCGCGAAAGAATTTCATACGTACACCGAAGCTTTCGAATACGTCGCGCTGCACCAGGGACAATTGCTGCTGCTGCTCGGGCTGATGCACAGTTTCAATCTTGCCGTATTGCCGCTGCTGAAAAATCTTTTCCGGAAAAAATTCCGTCACTCCTGAATACTCACGCTTCAAAAACCAAACGTCATGGAAACCTCCAACTACATCATCGCCGCCTACTGGATTTACATCCTCGTTTTCTCCGCACTGGCCATTGCCGTATCGCAGTCGATCCACAACAACACCCGCGCATTCCTGAACGAGATCTTCGTCGACCACGATAAAGTTGCGGGGGCCGTCAACAACCTGCTGCTGACCGGTTTTTATCTCATCGCGTTCGGCTTCGGCTTTCTGCGGCTCTTCATTCGTGACATGCCCGGCAACCAGCTCTACATGACGACGCAGAAAGAGCTGGTGGAAGTGCTCGCTTCCAAGCTCGGCGCTTACACACTCTTCATCGGCTTCCTGCTCTTCTTCGAATTGTTCCTGATGCTCGGATTGCGCAAAGGCGCGCGACAGAACCGCATCAACGAAGAACGCACACGCCTCTGGGCACAACAGCAGCAGCAGCAATACGCGCAAGCACAAGGCTTACAGAAGTAACGTCTCTTCACGAAAAAATTCCGCGCCATGAAAACGATCCACGCACCCAAAGCCCTCATTTACGACAGCGACTGTACGCTGTGCGCCGCATACTCCCGCGCGTTCGTGAAGCTGGGTGTGCTCGGGTCCCACGAGCGGATCGCTTTCGCGGAGCTGGACCGGCAGGAATTTATTGCGCGCCTCGATGCGCAACGGCAGGGCAACGAGATCCCGTTAGTCGACCTGGGCGGCGGAACAACGCTCTACGGGATCGACGCCCTGCTGTGCCTGCTGGAACGCCGCTGGCCGTTGCCCGTGCGCGTGTGCCGCGTGCAGCCGTTCTATGGATTTTTCCGCAGGCTGTATGCGCTCATCTCCTACAACCGGCGCATCATTCTCGCGAAAAATTATTGCAGCAGCAAATACAATTGCGCGCCTGCGTTCAACCGCAACTACCGCATCGCATTCCTGTTCGTCGCAGCGATCATCGCCGGGCTCATCACGTATGCATTCGGCGAAGCGCTCGCGGCGTGCGGCAATGAAATGTCGTTCATCAACGGTGCGCGCATGCTGGTGATTTGTTCTGCCGGCTGGGCACTGACGTTGCTGGCGGCGCTGCTGTTCATGAAAGGCGAAAAGCTTTCGTACGCCGGTCATCTCGCCACGCTGCAGCTGATCGGAACTTTCGTGCTGCTGCCTGCGGTGATGATTGCGCCGCTGATCGGAAAAGCAGGAATTGTGTTGTGCGCAGTTTCCGTTCTCGCGAGCAGCCTGCTCATGTTGCGCGGACATTATCGCCGCGTGCAGCTGCTGGGACTTTCGCAGCGCTGGACGATTGTTTGGTTGTTCCTGCTGCAGTCGTCTGCCGTTATCGCCACGTTGTTTTTTTATCACCGTTAAAAAAGAAGATCATGTCGCTGCTGAAAAAAATTCCGGTGAAGTACATCGGTGAGCTGCACGAGGTGCGGCTGGTGAATTTCTGGGTGGATATCGACGAAGTGAGAACATTGGTTCCTTCGCCGTTGAAGGTGCGCGATTTCGGCGGCAAAGCGCTGATCTCGCTGGTGAATGTCGGGCTGAAGAAAATGCATCCGTCTTTTCTTCCCGGCGCGATGAGCTTCCAGTACCGGCACGTTGCATTCCGTTTGCTGATCGACGATTCTGCTTACAACGAAGACGGCACGCAGAAAGGCATTTTTTTCCTGCGCTCCTTCACCGATCGTGCGGATGCTGTGGCGATCGGAAACCTGCTGACGGATTACCGGCTTGAGCACGCCGCTGTTCGCAACCTCGACCGCATGATGGAGCTGAAGCAGGAGCAGCATTACTTCAATTACGCGCTCGATCTCTCGTCGAATGTTGTCGCGGATGCGTCGCAGCGTTCACTCATCGGCTCGCTCGATCGTGCGTATGCGGTGGGCGAGCACGGCGAAGTGAAGATGACGAAGATACTGCGCGAACAATGGCCGATCCGGCAGGTGCAATGCTATTTGCTGGAAACCGATTTCTTCCGCAGCGCACGGCCCGCTTCTGCATTTGTCGTCGACGAGATGATTCCTTACACCTGGAACGCACCGCAAATCATCGCGCGATGAAAATCATTCTCTTCGGCGCCAACGGGCAGATCGGCAGCGCGGTCTTCGCGAAGCTGCGGAAGCATTTGCCGGAAGCGGAAATTCTTGCCTGCGTCCGCGCGCCGCACCTGCATTTCGAAGGCGTAGCGGGAAATCACTGGCAGCGTTCCGTCGTCTTCGATCTTTTCCGTGATGATTGGAATGCGCTGGAAAAAGCGGACGTTGTTATTAACTGCATCGGTGTGATCGACGAGCAGGAAATTTCCTTCGAACAAGCGCACGTGCTTCCGCTGCTGCTGCTCACGGATCATTTCGAACAGCTCGGCCAGCCGAAGGTGATCCAGCTTTCCGCGCTCGGCGCATCGTTTTCTTCCCCGGCTGTTTTTCAACGAACGAAAGCCATGGCGGAAAAACTCGCGCTGCGTTTGCCGGAAGCAGTCGTCGTGCGTCCGTCGATCGTTTGCTCGCCGGGAACGATGCTCGTGCAAAAGCTGAAGCGATTGCAGCGGCTCACGCGATTTACCGGGGGAAGAATTCCTGTTCCGCAACAAATGCCGGCGACAAAAATTCAGCCGGTATGCATCGGTGATCTGGCTGCGCTGATGACGAAGCTTGTTACGGAAAAAACAACGAAGCGGAGCATCGACGTTGTAGGCCCGGACATTTTTTCATTGGCAGAATTACTTGCAATCGCCGGTTTGCGACCGGTTCCGATCAACGCTTCTGCTGCGGATCGCTGGTGGAAATTGCTGCGCCCGTTTTTTCGCCGCGTGATGAACAACGAGCAATTTCAATTGTTGAAAACGGATAATTGCTCGCAGGATCCGGCAGCGGAAGAATTGCTCGGCCGGTCGTTGCTTTCAACGCACGATTTCTGGAAACGCGAATTGACGCAATAAAAAAATCCCCGCTTTCGCAGGGATCTTCAATCGCGCATAAAGATTCGCAGCCTCTTTACTGTCGCACGACTTTATAAGTTCTGTAAGTGCCGTTGTCGAACGTTACGTCGATGAAATACACGCCCGGCGGCCACGGTTCCGTATCGATGCCGATCTGCATATTGTGCGATTCATCGACCACCCTTCCGGTCATGTCGCGGATGACGGCGCTCACCGGGTGTATTGATGGACTCATGCTCACGATGTACAATGGACCGCTGGCGGGAACCGGGTAGCAGCGCACGACTTCATTATCGATGGGCTCAGGCCCCATGCCGGTCGGCAACACTAACACGTTTGCGATCAGTGAATCGCCGGTGAGGAAATTCGGATCATCACACACCGGCCAGATCACGATCGTATTGTTCCCGATGCGGAAATAGCCACCGAGGTTCGGATCGCTGAAGTTGATGGGGAAAATTTTGAAAATACTATCACCGGGAACGAGGCTGAGATATGTTTTCGGGAACGAGAAATACACCATGTTCACCGCGCCGGTATCGAGATACCCGGACACCTGCACGCTGTCATGATAGGCGGAATCGCTGTATAAACTATTCTTGAGGAATGCGCCGACGAGCGTTTGCGTTCCGGTTTGTACGGAGTCAGGCATCCCGGAAAATCCTGTCGACCCGAAGCGGATCGTATCCTGTGCTTTCAGGCCCGAGACACTACGTACGGAACCCGCACCGATGACCAGCAGCGTCACCAGTAGCGTGCGGAAGATAAATTTTACGTGTACGTTCATCGGTCTTGCGGTTGATGGCCAAACAAATTTAACTCCGATAATTGAAAAAAACACCTATTTTTGAAATAATCTTACGCGTTCAAAAGTTCGCAAATGAAGACGCTTCAGCAGATTATCGGGTTGATGAACAAGGAAGAGGTGCGTCACCTCAAGCTGTTCATGGGCCGGACCAACGCCGGCGACGATCGCAAGGACGTCGACCTGTTCGATTACATCCGGCAGCATTACGAGGATTACGACGAAGCGAAGATCCAGCAGAAGCTGTACGGCCCGCGCGACAAGAACGCGTTGTATCGCCTGAAGAACCGTTTGCTCGAAGATATCGGGAAAAGCCTCACGCTGCAATACATCGACGACAGCGATTTCAACCAGGTCGTACATCAATTGCTGCTGGCGCGGCTGTTCCTTTCGAAAACGCAATCGCAGGTCGCGCATCATTACCTGCAGCGTGCCGAGAAGAAAGCGCTTTCCGCCGGAAGCCCGGAGCTGCTCGATTTTGTATACAGCGAATACGTGCGCTTCTCGCAGGAAACGCTCGAGATCAACCCGGCCGAATACATCCGCAAGCGACAGGCGAACCGCGAGCAGCTGAACCGTCTGCAGGAAATCGACGACGTGCTGGCGGAAGTCGTTTACAAAGTGCGCACGACGCAGAATTTCACCGGGCAGGATTACCGCATGATTGAATCGCTGCGCAAAAAGGTGAATGAATTCTCGAAGCAGAAAGCGACGCGCAACAGTATCCAGCTTCGTTTCAAGATCTATCATTCGCTTTGCCGCATCCTCGTGCAGAAGCAGGATTTTGCCGTGCTGGAAAAATACCTCGAGCAGACGTTCACGGAATTCACAAGTGAAGGATTATTCAACCGCAACAACCACGACACGAAGCTGCAGCTGCTCACGTATCTCGCCAATGCGCAGTTCAAGAATCTCAAGTACGAGCAGTCGATCGCCACAGCGGCGCGGCTGAAATCGGCGATGTCGGAATTCGGCGGTTTGCTGCACGATAAATACCTGCTGTTTTACTACAACATTCTCGCGAACAATTATTCCGTCAAAGACAAGAACAAAGCGATCGAAGTGCTGAACGAAGCGTGCTCGAATGCCGTGATCCGCAAGCTGCCGTTCTTCATGACGCTGCTGCTGCACCTGACGGTTCTGTATTTCGACAACGCCAATTACAAGCAGGCGATCCGCAATCTCGTGAAGCTGACGATGGAGCCGGGATTCGCCGGCCTCGACCGCGTGCTGCGCATGAAGATCGCCGTTGCCGAACTGATCATCCGTTACGAGCTCGGCGATTTCGATGTGCTGGAACGGCGCTTCGAACAGGTGAAAAAAGAATTCGCCGACCTGCTCCGCACGCGCGACGGCAAACGCCAGCAGGAAATGATCAACGTACTTTCCGAAATGACAGAGAGCACGTCCGTCCGCCGCGACAAAACCCTCCGCAAAAAGATCACGCGCCTCATGTCTACCGGCGCCAACGCCAACGACGTGATCAACTACAACAACTGGCTGACGGGGAAGCTGGAATAATCAATGTGCTAATGTGCTAATGCGACAATGTGCTAATGCGCACGGGCTTTCGCGCATTCAAAATTCAAACATTCAACTATTCTGTTCAATAGAGAATTTTTCATCCAACAGAATCGTTGAATTTTTGAATCGTTGAATTTTTCAATGTGCGCCGGCATTTTGCGGGAATCAGCACATTGTCGCATTAGCACATCAGCACATTGACGACTACCGTTGCTGCTGCATCGGCTGTTGCTGGAACATTTCCGGGTGCTGCTCGCGCTGGATGCGGACTTGTTCGTCGAGGCGGCCTTTCCAGTAATTTCCTTTGATGAAATCGCCGTGCGCGCGGTAGTACATCGAGAGATTGTACAGTCGCTGCGTGTTCGCGGGATTGATCTCGGCGGCCATTTCAGTAGCGCCGGCTGCTGCTGCAGTATCGCCGGTTTGCAGGTACACTTTCGCGATGGCGTTCCACGGCGCTTCCGAATCCGGTTTTTTCTTCGACGCAATTCGCAGCAGGTCGAGCGCGCCTTTCGGGTTGTTCTGTTTCTCCACCATGATGCGGCTCAGCTGGTCGTACGAGTTGACGTAACCCGAATCCGACGCAATGGATTTCCGGAAATAATAGATCGCCGAATCGGTATGCCCCAATCGCTCATAAGCCATTGCCACGTTGAACAATCCTTCCGAATAGTTCGGCTTGATGCGGATCGATTTGAGGAAATACACCAGCGCGCTGTCGGTCATCGCCTGTACCGACGTGAAGACGTTGAGCCCACCGATCA
>CAMLEF010000274.1 GCA_946478675.1 uncultured Flavobacteriales bacterium
GATCTCGTCACGCACGCTCATCTTGACGAAATCGTAATCGGTTTTGCTGCCGAAAATTCCCGGCGTGCCTCGGCGGTACTGGAAACCGAGCGTCGGGTATTTCGACCCGAGAATGATCTTCTCATTCGGGCGCGTGTAATATTTCTGCTTGAAGCGCACCGTCACCATCAGGTCGAGCGAAAGCGCTTTGTGCGGATCGAAAGCAGGATGCAGCTCATCGTTCGGCGCTAACGGATTGTTCGACGTAAAATGCCGCCCGGGAAATTCGATCCAGTAATACTTCGCGGTATTGTACAGCGGCCTGCGCTCCGCATATTCACCCGCGAGCGACAGCATCACGCCGTTCGCGACTTCGGTGTGCCAGTTGACGTAACCGTAATTCTTCGCGTACAGCTTCAGGAAATTTTCTTTGTACAGCAGCGTGTAATTCGTATTCACGAACGTGCCCACCGGATCCTTCGGGCTGAACTGCTGCGCCGTCGTTCCACCCGCAACCGTAAGGCGCGCGAAACGCACCGGCTGGTAGTAATACGAAGCTTCGACGTCGGAATAAAAACGCCGGTCTGAAAAACCATACGAGAACGCCGGGCCGATGCTCAGCCAGCGATTATTCTCCCAGCTCTTGAACAACGTCGCGTCGATGCCGGTGCGAAATCCCTGCACGGTATTGAAGCTGAAATCTCGCACCAGCGGCGAAACGGTGAGGCTTGTATGCTTGAAACTTCGGTTGAACGCGTAACCGGTGAATACGACGTCCATGAAGCCCGGCCGGTTGAGATGGCGGTCCAGCGAATCGAGGTACGCTTTCGAATTCTTCACGCGCATGATGCTGTCTCGGCGATGATAGTCGCGTTCCTCTTCGAGTGTGAGCGGCATCGGCCGCGTGCTTTCCCAGTACGTCGAATCTTTTTTGTTCGCATCGTCGTTCACGCGCATTTCTTCGTTGTCGAAAAAACGTTTCGGGTAATCCGGATGCAGATCGTAATTGCTGTTGACGCCTACGAAAAACCCGTTGCCTTTCAAACCCATGAAGCCGAACGTGAACGTGAACTTGTTCGAGAACACCATCCACACGTCTTTCTCCACCGGCACGAACGTCTGATTGATCATCAGCGTGTCGACGAAATCGATCTGCGCATCTTTCGTCAGGTAAAGCTCCGTGCTGTGGATGCGCCAGGAGTTTTCCATGATGTAGATGTAGCCGCGAAAGCACGGATCGCTTTTTCGTTTCGGGATGACTTCGATCTTGTTGATCATCGAATCGCCTTCCATGATCGTGCCCACCATCCGGTATTTGTAGAAGAACATCGCGTTGCCTGCGATCGGCGAAACGAAACCGCGCTCGCTCAGGTCTTCGATGTTGATCACGTTCTCGTAAAAATTGAACAGCATGTCCGACGCGCGGTTGTAGCTGAACGCCTGGTTGTCGCCACTCACTTTCGACGAAACCATTTCTTCCTTGATCTGGTCGGGCCGTTTAAAGTTGAAACGCGAAACGGATTCCGAGAGATACACGATGCCGGAAGTGGAATCAATCTCGCCTTCCGGATCCACTTCGAGGCCCATGATTTTTTCCGGGTGCTCGGTGACGCGCTGCAGTCCTTTGATATAAACGTCGCAGGAATATTCTTCCACCTGTTCGAGGTAAAACTTCCGTTTTTTGATCGCCTTGCGGATGATCGCGTAAGCCGGATCTTCCCCGTCGCTGACGACCGCTTCTTTCAGCGTGATCGACGAAGCGGACAACGAAACGTTCAGCGTCTTATCGCCTTTCGTCAGGTCGACGTCCACCTGCTTCTGGCTGTAGCTCATCGCCTGGAAAACGATGGCGTAATTTCCCGGCGCGAGATCGATCGAATAAAACCCGTCGGCGTTGCTGGTGGTTCCATTCGTTGTTCCCTTTACATACACCGCCGCAAACGGAACGCTCTCGCCCGAAGAGCCAGTGATGCGCCCGCTGAGCGTTGCCGCATGCAGTGCGCCTCCCAGCAGCGCCAGGAACACAACGATAAAACGAAGACGATATACCTGAGCGGAATAAAACAAACGATCGATGCTGTTCTCTCAAAAATACGAAACGGATTCGGCGTATTTACCGCTTATTTGGAACAGGTAATTGCTAACGGGATAATTTGCTAATGTGCTAATGGGGGTAATGTGCTAATTTCCCGGAAGTAAATGCGAATGGCGGCAGGCTGCGAGAGTCCTTTTTTAAACCGCAATGGCGCTAAGACGCAAAGAAAAAGGCGCAAAGCTGTACAACTTTGCGCCCTTAGCGGCTTCTTTTGTGCGGCGGGATTGTGCGCCTCCGATAGCTATCGGAGAGCACATTTTATTTCACTCCAAACGTCTCCCTTTGCATCGGCGCTTTGCCCCAGTTGGCGAGATCGGTGCGCGACCAGAGTTGCGGGAAGAAAATGTTGATCTGCATCGACGGAGGAAGATATTGTTTCCAGTTGGTGCCGCCGGTAGCCGGGATGTCGTACGGTTTTTTCTCGAGGTAATGCGACGCGGAATGCACGTGCTGCAGTTTCCAGTTCACGTTCACGTTCGCATCGAGCCAACGCAGCGCCTGGCGAAGCTCTTCCGTCTGTTCTTTTTCGGGAAGCGCGCGGTAAAGCGCATAGAGGTTCGTATCGACGGAGAAGCGGGCGAGCGCGAGGAAAGTGGCGCCGTATTTTTCTTCGAACTGCTGCAGCGTAAGCGTTTTCTGTTTTGACTCTTCTTCGGTAGCGCCGGAACGCCAGTAAACGTCTTCAAACATTTCACCGATGAGTGCGTCCGTTACCGGTTTGCCCGCATATTTTTCGCGGTGCGCAGTGCCCGTCAGGTTCACGAAATCGGTGGAACGGATCTCGATCATGCGGTATTGGCCCGACTGGAAACCGCTGGCCGGCGTGAGCGCCAAACGGTATTGCAGGAACTGTTCGCGTTCCATGCCGTCGCGCATGATGCGGAAAGAAGTGATGAGCGCGTCGAAATAATTCGCGATGCGCAGGACGCGCGTGCGGAAAAATTCGCCCGTAAGTTTTCCTTCAATGGCTTTGGCGTTGATCTGATCGTACTCGATCAGGCAGAGCTTGAAATAAAGCTCCGTGATCTGGTGGTACATGATGAAGATCTGCTCGTCGGGAAATTTCGTGCGGGGCTTCTGCAGCGTCAGCAGCGTATCGAGATGAATGTAATCCCAGTAAGTGAGATAGTCGGAATGAAAAAGGCTGTCGAGGTAAACGCCAAGATCCTGCTTCTTCTCGCCCAGCTTGCTTTCCAGCCGCTCCAGCTTCGCCAGTACCTCGGGAGAAAATTCTTTTGCCATCGCTCTGATAAAATTTTTTGTGTGAAACGCGAAGATACAAAGGAAAGTACGCGGCAAAAGATGACGACCGTCAGTAAAATAAAACCGCAAAGGCACAAAGACCACAAAGAATGTCGCGAAGACTTTGCGCCTTTATGCCCTTGCGGTTCTCCTTATTTTATTTCGCGGTGTTCAGCGTATTCGCGAGGCCGGAGTAAGAAACCAGGTCCATCTTGATCGAACCGACGAGCACTTCGCCCTGCGCACGAACAACTACGTGGTTGTCGTCATCGCTGATGTAAACCGTAAGGTCTTCTTCTTTCTTGAAGACGCGTCCTTTCTGAACGACCGGGCAGAACTTGATGCAGTTCACTTTTCCGACATCGGTGGTGATCGTCTCTTTGCCGAGGTATTTGATCTTCAAATCCCAGATCTCGTCGTCGACGAACGTCTGTACGGCATAGGTATCACCTTTCTTCGCGTTCTTGAAATCCAGCGTACGGGCGTAATAAAATGCCGAGAGCATATCCTGGATGTACTTCGGAACGGTCATCGATTTGCCGTTCGAATTCACCTTGCCGCCGTTGTGATCGTACACCTGGTTTTGTTTGATCTTGAAACCGCCTTCGTCCACGTTGCGGATGAACAGCCAGGGCATCAGCGCTTCTTCGTCCATGTACGACTCGTAACGGTCGCGCACTTTGTAGAAGAAATCAAAAGCGCCTTTCGACTGGCCAGTACCGATCACGTGCAGCGTCGGGCGGTTGCTGATGAGTTTGTTGTCGTTGCTCACGGACAAAACCGCTTCACCCGCGTTCACGGTGCCGTAGTGGATTTTATACGTAAGCGACTCCCCGCGCTTGAACGATTTATTCGTCACCGTCCGGTAGGTCGGCGTAACCGTTTGCGCCACCTCCGTAAGCGGGAAGAGCGCAACAAGACCGAAAATGAAAAAGAGGCGTTTCATGAGGATATTTAGCGTTTGGTAGTGATTGTCCAAAGGATGTGCCAAAGGCCGGTCGTTAGGGAATTCGTTTCTTAAAATTAATGCATTTGGTCACTTCCGGCAACCCCGGCCGGTAACTGGCGGCTGACGTTTGTCAACTGGCAGCCAGTAGGTTATTTCTACATTTGAACAAACGACCAACGCCCATGAAAATTGCCATCCTGTCCGCCTTCCTGCTGCTCACCGCTCCCCTTTTCTGCCAGGGCAGCCTTCCCGTCAAATGCTCCGACGACGCGATCTATACGGTCGAAGGCGTGATGAAAAACAGCTCTTCGGAATTTCCCGAGATGACGCTGGACTTCGCTTCCGATGTAAAGCCCGGGGAGATCGGCGAGCTGTCGAAATATTTCGAGACACAATTTCTCGGCGCCAAAATGAACGGCTGGCTCGTGATCGGGCTTGTCGAAGTGAAGTCGGTGAAAGGGCAGCTCGTGCGTTTCGAAGTGCTGGAAGAACGTTCTGAAATGACCGTGAACGGCAAAAAGAAAAACCAGTTCGAAGCCGGCAAAAAAGTAAAATTCGCGCATTACGATTACGGCAAACCGCAAACCGACACGTCGTGTTATGCTTCCGGGAAGCTGCAGCACAAAGGGAAAATTTCCTGCGGCAAAAAGACCGGCGAATGGACGTACTACTACGAAAACGGGAAAGTGGAAAAGCATTATTACCTCGATGAAAAAGGCAACCGCGACGGACGCTGCGAGGAATTCTATGAAGACGGCACCCCGAAGAGCCGCGGCACGTTCAAAGACGATAAGGAAGACGGCGAATGGATGAGCTGGTACAACAACGGACAGAAAGAATCGCAAGGCACGTATAAGGACGGAAAGCTCAGCGGAAAATATTCGGCGTGGCACGAGAACGGCCAGCTGAAAGAAGAACAGAACTACGATTATTCCGGGCAAAAAAGCGGCAAGTGGACGACGTATTATCCGAACGGGCAGATCGCTTCGCAGGAAGAATACAGCTCATTCGGCAAGAAGAGCGGAACGTGGCGGTATTATTACGAGAACGGAAAATTAAAATCGGAGCAGAACTATTACTGGACCGGCGACGAGAACGGAAAATGGAGCAGCTATTATGAAAACGGCAATCCGGAATGCACGAAAAATTACAGCAACGGGAAGCTCAACGGCGAATACAAATCGTTCTGGGAAAACGGCAACGTGAAAGAAACCGGCAATTACAGCTACGGCAACAAAGAAGGACTGTGGCTCTCGTTTTACGAAGACGGCAAAAAAGAAAGCGAGAAGAGTTTCCGTTACGACAAGTTGAACGGCGATTACAAAACCTGGTGGCCGAACGGCAATCTGCAGGAAACCGGTTCCTTCGGAGACGACGAGAAAAAAGGTGAATGGAAAACTTACTTCGAGAACGGCAACCTGCATGAGAAAAAATGTTTCCTCGCCGCGCACCTCACCGGCGATTACGAAGACCATTACGAAAACGGCAACCTGAAAGCCAAAGGCAGCTACGTCAACGGCATCGAAGACGGCAACTGGGAAACGTATTACGAGAACGGAAAGAAAAAATCATCCGGCGCTTACGATCACGGCAAAAAAGTCGGCAAGTGGACCGTGTGGGATGAGAAGGGGAAAAAGAAGAAGGTGAATTATGATGAATAAAACACGGGCATTCGGGCATTCGTACATTCGGTCATCAGCATATTTTCCGAATTTCCGAATGACCGACTGACCGCTTTATCTTCCCGCTTTAGCAACCACCTGCCCTCCCCCGCCAATGCCGGCCTGCTGTTGTCGTTGCGGCGTTTTCGGATGCAGCGTGCTGTCGATGCGCAGGCTGTCGGCGCGACGGGTGCTGTCGGCGCGGTTCATGCTGTCGAGCGCGAGCTTCCAGCGGTAATAATAGCTCGGATCGACTTCCCCGAAGCTGCCGTCACCGTCGATGCGGAAGGTGGCGCTGCTGCCGCTGTGGCTGTAATGCGCGATGCGTTTGGTTTGCGCGTAGGCGGATGTGCCGAGGGCAATCCCGATAAAAACGAAGAGTAGCTTTTTCATGAAAGGTTGCGTTGTTGGAGTGCTGTACACGCATCCGCAAAAAAGGTTCATCTGAATTGAACCGATTTTCAATTTGATTGTACAGAAAGAAAATGAACCACGGAGA
>CAMLEF010000275.1 GCA_946478675.1 uncultured Flavobacteriales bacterium
CGGAATGATGATCGAGCAGCGGGATGAAACGGTTCAGGTCGTTTTCCAGTCGCGCGACGATGCGTGTGCCGCTGCGGAATTCGCCCATCATGAAATGCCGGTTCATCTCGTGGATATAAATCGCCTTGAAAAGCGTGAGGTTCTCGTTTTCCGTCAGGCGGTATTTTCCCGTGCGTTTGAGGCCAACGAGCATGCGGTGTACCTCTGTGAATTCCGCCAGCGCATTGCGTTTGTTCAGCACCGCCAGCAAGCTGTTCAGCGCGCGGATGTACAGCTCCATGTAGTTGACGATGCGCTCCGGCCGTTCATTGAACAATTCGACCCAGCGTTTCGCATAACGGTAGCCATTCGAAAAATCCTGCACGAAAAAATAATAACCGGTAAGCGCATAGTACAGCTGCAGCTTCTCTTCGAAAACGAGCTTCGCCTCTTCGTATGCAGGAAGGTTATCGCGAAAAAACCGCTGCACTTTTTCCAGCTCGGCTTTGTTGCGGATAAAACCGTTCTGCACGTAAAACACATTCAAACGGATCGCCAGGTTCTGAAACTTGCCGACGCGATCGATATGCCGCAACACTTCCTGCGAATGACGCACGGTATCATTCACCCGCTGTTCGTGTCGTTCGGTTACCGTATGATGAATGACTTGCTTCTCGAGCTCCAGCAGCTGCGGCAATTGCGTGGAGTGCTCGTACTGCTGCGCGGTGCGTTTCGCTTTTTCAATGAGGCGGATGCTGTCGTGGTAAAGGCATTTATCGTACAGCAGCTGCGCCTGCGCGATTTGCGAAGCGATAATGCGTTCGGGCGAGGCGGACGAATTGCTGAAGGCCAGGCAACGCAGCAGGTAATCGTACAGGAACGCTTTCAGGTTCGGCAATTGACGGCGCGCGATCGAAGGTTCGAGACGAAGCAGCTGCTGTTCATCGTACGTTTTCATTTTTTCCAGGCGATCGAATAAGCGGATAAACTTTCCTTCCCCGCCTTCCTGCCGCGAAGCCATCAGCTTGAAAAAACGTTTGTCGCTTTTGCTCATGCGCCCGATGAGCTGGAAAAGCGGATCGGATTGTTCGTTGGGCATCGTAGAATATTTAATCAAATATAACTGATTTACAAGATATTGAATAACTATATGTACAATTGAATATCGGTCATTCTTTCAAAAATGAACCCGCTTTTGCTGCCGCCGGAGCTAACTTTAGATGACTCAAAAAACCACCGATGAATCTCAAAGCTGCGATTACCGGCGTTTCCTGCTGGCTTCCCGAAGACAAACTGACGAATGCCGACATCGAAAAGATGGTCGACACCACGAACGAATGGATCCTTTCACGCAGCGGCGTCATGGAGCGTCGCATTCTTCGCGATCCCGATAAAGGTTCGGCTTACATGGGCGCGCAGGCCGCACTGAAGCTTCTCAGGGAAAAAAACATCGACCCGATGACGATTGACCTGGTCATCGTTTCGACAGCCACCCCGGACCACCAGTTCCCGGCGACTGCGAATATCGTTTCCGACATGATCGGCGCGAAAGCCGCCTGGGGCTTCGATCTCCTGGGCGCCTGTTCCGGTTTTATCTATGCGCTCAACACCGGCCGGCAATTCATCGAGACCGGCGCGCATAAGCGTGTGCTGGTGATCGGCACCGATAAAATGTCGAGCATCGTGGATTACACCGACCGCCGCACGTGCATTCTCTTCGGTGATGGCGCAGGCGTTGCGCTGCTCGAACCGGACAACAGCGGCGTAGGCATCCTCGACGCGCGCATGTATTCCGACGGCTCCGGGAAGAACCATCTGTACCAGCTGGCAGGCGGCAGCTTTCGCCCGGCTTCGGAAGAAACGGTTCGTCTCCGCCAGCATTACATCTCGATGAACGGGCAGGCGGTTTTCAAAATTGCCGTCGAAAAAATGGCGGACGTTGCGGAAGAGATGATGGTGCGCAACCATCTTTCTGCCGACGACATTGCATTCCTCGTTCCGCACCAGGCGAACAAACGCATCATCGAAGCGACGGCGAACCGCATGGGCGTGGGCAGCGAAAAGGTGATGCTGAATATTCAGAAATACGGCAATACGACGACGGCTACGCTTCCGATCTGTCTTACGGAATGGCAGGACCAGCTGCACCGCGGCGACAACATTATCCTGACGACGTTCGGCGCGGGCTTTACGTGGGGCGGGATGTATGTGAAGTGGGCTTACGATACGCCGGTGAAGAAAGCGGTCGGCAATGAAAATGCGGCTGCGGCAGTAACGGCGTAACGTTCGTGCTGCGGAAGAAAAAAGTAAACCTCGAAGGTTTTGGAAACCTTCGAGGTTTACTTTTTTTATTTTCTGTTCTAAAAAAGTCGATTCAGCACAGCAGCATCAATCTCATGCTTCCCCTCAAACCGCAGATGCCGGAATCCCGGCGATAACGCCTGCATCGCTTCGAGCTGCTGCTGTTCCTGTTCGGGAGAAATAAATTTATCATCGGAAGCCGTCACGACCGTCAGCGAAATATTTTCCGGAAGACCGTTCGGCGGCAGATCCGGCGGAAAAAATCCGCAGAACAGGACCAGCTCGTCGATCTTCGTTTTTCCCATTGCGGCCCAGCGGCTGACGGTAGCGGCGCCCTGCGAAAAGCCGAGCACCGAAACTTTTACCGGAGCACCAATTTCTTTCAGCACCGCTTCTGCCGTTTTATCGAGGAAAGAAACGTAATCGCGGATATCATCTTCCCGATCGACTTTCGTCATCCACGAAGCGACGACTTTCTCCGCAGCGCCTCTCGCATAAAAACGATGCAAACCTTCCGGGGCGATGAGCAGCAAACCTTCACGTTCAAGACTGCGGAAGCTTTCGAGAAATTCATCCGCGAGCTGCGCGTAACCGTGGCAAACGAAAACCACCTGCTTTACGCCGTGAAATTCGCCGAGTGAAAAATAGCGCGCGGTCTTTTCGACGATGAGCTGATGCTGTTTCATTTTTTCTTCTTTGCATCGGTATTGCCGCCGGCCTGCTGGTTGTCGGGCGCTTCTGCGGATTCGGCTTCGTCTTCCATCGGCAAATGATGCGCGCCGAGGATCGCCAGCACGGGACGCGTGTTGTAAATGCCGCGGTTGAATTTGTTGCAGAGAATGATCACGGTAACGTCGTCGGAAAGTCCGCGGTAGAACGTGGTCGTGTAACCGTGCCACCAGCCGTTGTGGAAGACTGCCGTCGCGCCGTCGTCGAAAGTGATCGTGCGCCAGCCGAAGCCGTAATTCCACGGACGCTTTCCATTGAGCTCGGGGCTCTGGCCGGTGAAGGCTTCTTTCAGCGTTTGCGGTTTCAGGATCGTGCCATTGTGCAGCGCGCGGTCCCAGAGAAAAAGATCGCCGACCGAAGCGTACACGCCTTTATCGCCCGTTACGCCGTCGAGGAAATTGTCTTCCCACCAGCGCCATTTTCCGAAATAGCCTTTCGTTTTTTCATCGTGCTGTTTTCCATCCGTCGCGATCCACGTGTGCTTCATGCCGACGGGCGAAAAAATATGCTGCTGCATGAAAGCGGCAAACGGCTGCTTCGAGATCTGCTCGACTACCGCAGCGAGCACCACGTAACCGGTATTGCTGTAATCGAATTTCTCACCGGGCTGGCGGCAGGCGCAGACATTGAGGCTGTCCATCAACGCGAGCGCTTCCATGTTGGTGAACGTTTGCGGCTCGTCGAGCTTGCGGTCGCGGAAATAATTGTCGCAGATGTTCGTGTATTTGTCGAGGCCGCCGCGGTGCGTAAGCAAATGCCGGATCGTAACGCCGTGCCAGCGGAAACCGGGAATGTATTTGCTGACGGTATCGTCGTAATTCAGCTTTCCTTCCTGGTGCAGCAGCATGATCGCCGCCGCAGTAAATTGTTTCGAAACCGACGCGAGCTGGAACGCGCAATCGATGTTCAGCGAATCACGACGCTCGTGGTCTTTCCAGCCGAATGCTTTTTTATACAGAACGACACCGTGCTGCGCTACGAGCACGCAACCGCTGAACGTGCCGTCGATAAAACGATGGCTGAAAAACGTATCGAGCTGTTCCTGCTTGATCTTGCCGTTGATCATGTTGTAGATGATCGGCACGCTGTCCACCGCAACGAGTTTCGGTTGTGTCTGCGGATGGACTTCCTCTTTGCAGGAAGGCACGAGGAAAAGAAAAGGCAACAGGAGCAGTAACAGTCGCATGAAAAAAAATCCCCCGCAAAAATGCGGAGGATTTTTCACGGGAAGTGTTAATAAACTCCCGATTATTCCACAACGATCACGCAATACTTGGAAACGCTCCAGAATTGGTTCGGATCGGTGATGATGATCTTGTTGACTTTGCCTTCGGGGCCGTCGGTCTTCCAGGAACCAGCCGGGTGCGTGGTCACGAGCTTGGCTTTCTTGTAATCACTTCCCAGCGCGATCTCGGTCGTTTGCGTGATGTCGATCTTGGTGAAGTAATTCGTATTCATGTCCTGGCTCAGCTTCGACGATTTGCCGAGGCCGATGAAGCCGCCTTCTTTCGTCAGCACGCCCATTTTCGTGAGCTCTTTCGAAGTGCCGAATGCATAATAAGCGGTGTTGAGCTGCGTCGTTTTCGCGTCCGACTCGGCCTGCGTTTCCTGGTAGTTCATGGAAAGGTTGCTGAGCTCGAGGTTCATCGACTGCAGCTGGTCTTTCAGCTCGGTGATCTCCTGCTCGCGTTCGGCGATCTGCTTCTGCAGCGTGTTCACCGTTTCTTCGAGCGAAGCGATTTTCAGGTCCGACTGCTTCAGGTTTTTGCGGGCAGCTGCGAGACGCTGTTTGTTTTTGATCATCAGGTCGTAGATCGACTGGATATCGGAAGTGATCTTTTCCTTGCGGCCCATGACGTCGCCGCCGGCCGTATCCTTGCTGATGATTTTTTCTTTCTCTTTAATCTCGTCGAGGTTCGACTGAATATCGTTGAAAGCGCGCAGGAACGAATCGAGTGCAGCGGCCTGCTGCTCGTTCATGCCCGTGAGCTTATCATTGACATTATTAAGACTGTCCTTAACAGGATCTTTTTCCGGCTGGTCGTTCTTGCAGCTGCTAACCCACAGCGAGGGAACGATCAGGAGAAGGAACGCTAGCTTTTTCATATATCGTTTGGTTTGTATTTAGGTCAAAGGTATAGTAAAGTAAGCTTGTGTTTCAACGGCTTATAGCCCGGCCGTTTCCGGAAAAAACCGAAACCCAGCAAAATCAAGGGCTCCAGCAGATGCCCGATCCGACAACTCATCGAAAAACGGGTTGGAACGATCGGGGAAGAAAAACAAAGGATCGGCGAAAGCGAGCAAAGCATCTAAAAATCCGTAGAATTTGCTCAACAAGCGGTCAAAGTTCCACGAAATGGCGCGGTGCGTCAGATGCTGTTGCGTCGGTTCATTGCGGGCCGAATGCTTTCTTTACATGCGCATACGCTCTTTTGAGTTCCTTTTTGCGCGCTTCGATATCGGCAGCCGCCACTTTTTTCGCTGCGGCACGTTCGGCTTTCAGCTTCGCGATGCGATCGGAAAATTCTTTCTTGCGTTTTTCGAATTCATCTTTCGCTTCCATCATGCCGAGATGATAATGCAGCTGCAGCACTTCGAGCTTCATGCGGAACAGTTCGAGCTCATGACGGATCGCCTCGTCGGCTGCGGTAAGGCGCGGCAATTCCTGCAGGCGCTTTTCAAAACGGTTGATCGCGGCAACGATCTTTTTCTTTTGCGCGTCGAAAGCATCTTTGGTTTCCGCTTTGCCCAACGCGAGCTGTACCTGTAAATGCTCCACGTCGGCTTTGAACTCGTCGATGTACGGATGAACGCGCGCGATGTTCGTCTTTGCTTTCTGAACAACCTTTTTGAAATCGGTCTTCAGCTCTTCGAATTTGTCTTTTGCTTCGGCTTTACCGAGCGCCAGCTTCACCTGGAATTGCTCGAGCCCGTTGGTTGCTTTTTTCAGCGCGTCGATGAGTGCGTCGCCTGCTTGTTTCGTTGCGGCCATGATGTGGTTTGTTTTTGGTTGAGGCAAATTTGAAACAACCACACACCACGCGCGATGACGCACGACGGCCGGCCGAATGATCTTTATCAGAAAAGCCGCAGCTGTCCTTTCGTGTCGGCTTCTTCAAAACCGGAAACGCCGATACCGAGCAAACGGATCTTCTTCTGCCCTGCTTCCGTGAGGCGAAGCAATTGTTTTGCGGTGACCGCGATCTGCTCTTCCGTCGTTACGCGCTCGGCAAACGTATGGCTGCGCGAGATGATGCGGAAGTCGAAGTATTTTACCTTGAGCGTCACCGTTCGGCCGTACAGCTCATGACGCGCGAGCCGCTGCACGAGCACACCTGCCAGCCGCTCCAGTTCCGCAAATGGTGCATTCAGAGCTTTGCGGCGGGGATTGATCAC